>JBFFRZ010000013.1:0-18628 GCA_041572715.1 Gammaproteobacteria bacterium | reverse complement strand
GGTAACCGCGCGTTTTCCCGCCGGCGTGAAAAAACAGCAATCGCCTTTTCGTGGATTTTCCAGCGATCCGTTCTTCGATGATTTCTTCTCCCGCAGAACCTACGTCACCCAGTCAGCCAAAAGTACACCGCTCACTTTGACAGTAAAGCCCATACCCGCCGCATTCACGGGCAAACACTGGCTACCCGCAAAAGACATCCAGCTACAGCAAACCTGGTCAGGTGATATATCCGGACTCGAAACCGGCGAGCCGGTCACCCGGACAATCGCCATCATTGGTGACGGTGTTGCCAGCAGCCAGTTGCCGGAGATAACCTTGCCGGAAAGCGATCAACTGAAAGTTTATCCCGACCAGCCTGTTGTCAACGAACAGGTTACCGATGCCGGGCTATTGAGTACCCACACGCTCAAATTCGCCATGATACCCACCCGGCCGGGTCGTCACCAAGTGCCGGCCATCGAGGTTCCCTGGTGGGACATCAGCATCGACAGGATGCGCATTGCAAAACTGGATAGTGCCAGCCTGCTGGCGACCGGCACGATTCAGACTCCTCAACAAAACCAGGCTGCAGTGATACCGCCGGCCGCAACGCCGACAGTCACCACCGAAGACAGCGAACAACCGTCAGCAGGGGAAACGGATACACCACCTGCCGAGTCAACGATGGTGCAATTACTGCTGGCCGCCGTTATCACGCTTGCCTTGTTGTGGATGGCCACCATGTTTTACCTGATCAAAACCAGAAACCGTGCCAACGGTAGCGCTGAACCCGAACAGGAATCAGAACATAAACCGGATCGCAAGCGGTCACTGAAAGAGCTTGCTGCCGCCTGCAGGCAGAACAACGCGGGCAAGGTACGGGACACATTGATCGAGTGGGCAAAAAGCCAGTGGCCCGGCGACCCGCCGAACAGTCTTGAAGACATTGCCAGCCGCATGCCCGCGGACTCCGGTGCGCCCATCATGCAGCTGTCTGCCAGTCTCTACAGCCCGGACGCGGCCCGTTGGGATGGCAACGCGATCTACCGGGCAATCAGCGAGCTACCTTCGGATAAAGGTAGCAACAACCCTGCAAAAGATGATGTACTGCAACCCCTGTATCGATAACTGGTAAACCAGAGGGTGCCTGAGACAAATTACATTGCCGACATCCTGATCCTGCTTGCTGCAGCAATCATCACCGTACCGATATTCCAGCGGCTGGGCCTGGGCGCAGTACTCGGCTATCTCTTTGCCGGCACGATCATTGGTCCCTGGGGGCTAGGCTATATCAGTCAGATTCACGAGATTCGACATATCGCAGAATTTGGCGTGGTATTCCTGTTATTCATCATCGGCATTGAACTGAAACCGGAGCGCTTATGGGAGATGAGGCGCATGGTTTTCGGGCTTGGGACAATGCAGGTAATTATTACCGGCCTGGCTATCGCCGGCATTGCCATACTGCTTGACTACTCTGTCAGGACTGCGGTGATCATTGGCTTCGGCCTCGCGCTTTCCTCGACCGCTTTCGGCCTGCAGATTCTTACTGAACGCAGTGAGATGAATACAAGCCACGGCAGAACCGCTTTCTCTATCCTGTTGTTGCAAGACCTGGCCGTGGTTCCATTGCTGGCACTGGTCTCGCTACTGGCCGCCAAGACCCCTTTAATGGAAGGAATCGAATTCGCCATCATCGAGGCGGTGCTGGCAATCGGCGCTGTGATACTGGTCGGCAGGTTCCTGCTGACACCAGTACTGAACCTGGTCGCCAGCAGCAGAACGGCCGAAGTATTTACCGCGGCATCCGTTTTTGCCGTGCTTGCCACCGCATGGATAATGGAAGAGGCTGGCCTGTCGCTGGCCCTGGGTGCATTCCTTGCTGGTCTGATGATGGCCGACAGTCACTACCGGCACCAGATCATCGCCGATATCGAACCCTTCAGGGGTATCCTGCTGGGCCTGTTTTTCATGGCGGTGGGTATGTCGATCGATTTTGGCCTGCTCATTAACAAACCGATCCTGATCGCCGGCCTGGTCCTGGCATTACTGTCAGTCAAATCCATATTGAACTGGGTATTGTGCAGGCTGATGAGGGTAAAGACCGTGGATGCGACCAGGGCATCCCTGTTGTTGTCCCAGAGCGGGGAATTCGGCTTCGTGATCTTCGGTCTGGCCTCGATCAGCGGGATATTAGAGGAAGAACTGTTCAACATCCTGACGTTGCTGGTTGCGTTAACCATGGCAGCAACACCTTTGATGGTGCGCCTCGGTGATTACCTGACGCTACTGATTGATCCATCCGAGCGACCGCATGACGTGAGTACAACCGACCTGGATACTACTGAGCCGCACGTTATCGTTGCCGGGTTCGGCCGTGTCGGACACCGGATTGCGAAAATATTACAGGCTGCAGATATTCCCTATCTCGCCATTGAAACCAATGCAGAGCGGGTACTGGAGGGAAGGAAACAGGGTTTTTCCGTTTTTTATGGTAATGCCAACCGTGCCGATGTACTCAAGGCCGCAGGCGCTGACGATGCGCGCGTTCTGGTATGCACGCTGGACCAGGCAGCATCCTCGCTGAGACTGGTAAAGATACTGCGCAACATGTACCCCGATCTGGTTATATATGCGCGTGGCCGTGATCGCCACAACTGCGATGAACTGTTGAACGCGGGCGCTAATATCGCGATTTCCGAAAACTTGGAAACCAGCATGCAACTCGGCATAGAGTCACTGAAATCAATGGATGTTCCTGAATACCGGGCATCTGAAATCATTGACGCCTTTCGCAAGGAATATTACGAATAGACTGCCTCATGGACATGCCTGCCTGGTAAACAGGCAGGCATGGAACTTCAGTGCCGTAAGCACATGCCTTCTGCAGGTAACGGTCTGCTTTTCGAATACCCAGGCTTTGTTGACAGTTCTATAGCTACTTCCGCATCAAAACCCAGGTACTCCGCGGACTGTTGTAAAAACCTGCATAGCACAGGGTCCGGCTGTATGCAGCGGTTGGCTATCGTATCGATGTGCGTTGAATACATCAGGTTAGCCTCCTGTTTTAACCTCCAGGTTTATGCTTGACCCGTTTTCGGATCAGGCTGCTTCACTCGTAAGTATTTCAGATTTTGCAGCTTCCCCGGATTGTACAAATTCAATCGGGATCGATCGGGGTTTCATCGCCTCGGGAATTTCCCGCTTAAGATTAATAGTCAGCAACCCGTTAATCAGTCTTGCATCTGTCGCTTGAACATACTCTGCAAGATTAAACTTTCGTTCAAAAGAGCCATCGGCTATGCCCTGATACAGGTATTGCTTTGCACTGTTTTCAGCCCTTTTTCCTCGCACAATCAGTGTCTGTTGATTAACCTCAATATCAAGATCTGATTGCTCGAAGCCGGCAACCGCAAGTGTGATTGCGTAGCAGTCATCTTCAATAACCTCGATATTGTATGGTGGCATAGCACCCGGGGCTTCGGTACGCATGGCGTTGTTCATCATTGACGCCAGCCGATCAAAACCGATGCTATTTCGATATAGCGGGGTCCAGTCAATTGAATTCATCACATATCCTCCTCTAGACAATACGAAATAAACACAATATGTGGCTTGCCTGTGGTAGCGAGCCGTCTCGCTAGATATGGACGGTGTAGCGTTTTTCAAGGGGCTCATTTTTCGGGCCCACGCCAAAGACGGACTTGAAAAATACTACGTAGCCCCTAGATGCAGCAGCAGAATGTAGATCATCAAAAGGTGCCAATCATGAGAAAAATCATTCAATTATGTATGGCTTTTGTCCTGGCCAGCGCAGCTTTCGGGTCGCTTGCTGCCGACGGTGGTATCGAAAGCCTCAGGCAGACAGGCAAGGCCTTTGCCTCGGTAGCAAAGCAGGTATCCCCAGCCGTGGTCTTCATCCAGGCTGAGGCCACCCGGACGGCCATTACACCCGGTAATCGCCCCGGCGGGGAACAGTGGCCTTTCGATGAGGACCTGTTTCGTCGCTTTTTTGGCGATAAGTTTCCGGGACCGGGAGATGGCGCAAGCCCTCGCTCGCCACGCAGGGAAATAGGTCAGGGCTCAGGTTTTGTTTTTGCGGTAGACGCTGGTTTGCTGTCTGACAAATCCTACATCCTGACCAATAACCACGTGGTCGACGGCGCCAGCAGCATCCGGGTCAAATTCCAGGATGGCCGTGAATTCCAGGCATCCGTGAAAGGTGCTGACCCACAATCAGACATCGCGGTGCTGGAAATCAAGACTGCTGATTCACCACAGGCCCGTCTGGGTGATTCCAGTTCACTTGAAGTAGGCGAATGGGTGGTGGCAATCGGCAATCCTTTTGGTCTTAATAACACCCTCACCGTGGGAGTCGTCAGTGCGACAGGCAGAACCACACTGGGTATCAATGATTACGAGGATTTCATTCAGACCGATGCGGCCATCAACCCGGGAAACTCCGGCGGCCCGCTGGTAAATCTGGATGGTGAGGTGGTCGGTATCAATACGGCTATATTCAGCAGAAGCGGCGGCTATATGGGTGTAGGATTCGCCATCCCGATCAACCTTGCCAAGAGCATTGCGCGGCAGCTGGTAGACAAGGGTGAAGTTACACGCGGCCAGATTGGCGTAATCATTCAACAACTCACACCCGACCTGGCGAAGTCATTTGGCTTCGATAACGTGCGAGGAATCCTGGTTGCCCAGGTCACGAAAGACTCACCCGCGGAAAAAGCGGGGCTGCTGCAGGGGGACCTCATTACCCATTACCAGGGGCAAGCGGTAGACAATATTGGCCGGTTCCGTAACCAGGTAGCGCTCACCTCGCCTGGAACCAGGACAGAACTGACTATTATTCGAAATGGTAAACGGCAAAAACTTGGTCTTGTGATTGGCAAGCTGGGTGAGGCTGGCTCTACAGTAACCAGTGCCACCAGTTCAAACGAAATCGGGCTGACCGCGCAGACCCTGACTCCTGAACTGGCGCGAGAACTCGGTGTAAACGGCGCCGATAAAGGGGCTGTAGTCACCCGGGTTGAACGGGGTTCCGTTGCAGCCCTTGCCGGTATCGTACCTGGAACCGTTATTGAACAAGTCAACAAAATTCCTGTTACCAGCGCCGCTGAATTTGACCGACTCATCAACAGTAGCGGCAAACAGGCACTGTTGCTTGTTAATCGCAACGGCCGTTCGCAATTCATCGTGCTCAGGTGGTGACCACCTGTCCACCCAGAACTCATGGCCGGTGTGAACCACCCGCACCGGCCTCTCGACCCTGTACGATAAACAGCCGGTAAGGAGCCAAACCTGGCCTGTGCGTATGTGTACGGCGTCGAGCCAGTATCCGCAATAGTACGGTATAGGGCATCGCTTCCCATCGTTCGTCCAGCAGTTATGATAGATAGCCGATAAAGCCATCAATAAATACGGGTATGCCGCTGGTGTTTCAGACAAACTGTAAACTTGCCTTGCTGTACTGCATGCTGATCGTGATACCACTCACGGCCTCAGCGGTGGAAGATGCTAAAAACCCCGGGATGCAGACAGATATTACCCTGTCCGAGCTGATCTTCCGTTCAAGTGAAGGATTTTCTGATGTTGAAAACGCGGATCTGAATGGCCTGCTGGAGCGCATCGGTGATGCCCGGCTGGTGTTGCTCGGAGAAGCCTCCCACGGCACAGCCGAGTTTTATGACATGCGTGCCCGGATCACGCGCGAGCTGGTTACCCGCAAAGGCTTCAACATTATCGCGGCTGAGATGAACTGGCCGGATGCCACCGTACTTGATCATTTCATCCGTGGCGAAGGCGAGCGCCCCCAAGTCACGTACAAGGCATTTTCCGGCTTCGCGTCGTGGATGTGGTCGAACAGCTCGTTATTGGAATTTTTGCGCTGGCTCAAAAACCATAACCACCAACTCGCCCCGGCAGCAAGCCGGGTCGCTTTCTACGGGCTGGACATCTACAACCTGTCCGGCTCTATCGAGTCCGTGCTGCAATACCTGCAGCAGGTAGATCACGAAATGGCGCAGACCGCGTCCTGGCATTATCACTGCCTGTCGCCCTGGGCGGGCGACCCGACCGCATACAGCCGCTTTATGGAGTTCAACAAGGCTCATGGGTGCGAACGTGATGTACGGGCTGTATTGGATAATCTTCTCAGCAACCGGCAGCGATACCGGCAGATCGATGCACAGCGATTTTTTAGCGCGGAACAGTCCGCAAGACAGGTTATCCTGAGTGAATATTATTACCGAACCAGGTTCCAGGATGTTGTTAACTCCTGGAACCTGCGGGATGAAAGCATGTTCAGGACACTGCTATCGATACTGCAGCACCACGGTAAGTCATCGAAGGTAATCGTCTGGGCGCATAACACGCATATCGGAGACGCCAGGGCGACCGATATGCGCGCAAACGGTGAAATCAACCTTGGTCAGCGAGTGCGGGAAATTTTCGCCGACCAGGCTTACCTGGTCGGACTGGGCACGGATCACGGCACAGTAGCAGCTGCAACAGAATGGGGAGGTCCGTTAGAAATCATGAACGTGCCGCCTGCACACAAAGACAGTTACGAGCACCTGTTTCACCAGGTTGAGAAGGATAACTTTCTGTTACCCCTGCGTGACCCGCTAAACGCCCGCACAAGGCAGGAACTGCTGGCAGCGCGACTGCAGCGTGGTATCGGCATCACCTATGGACCTGACCCGGAACATGAAATGAAGTATCACTACTACTACGCTTCTTTGCCCGAACAGTTTGATGAATATATCTGGTTTGACGAAACCCGGGCAGTAGCGCCATTGAAGTAGAGCGTTGATTTAACCAATGCCTCTGCTGTGACATCGCCAGCCAGTCCCGTATATGCACCGAGCATTTAGCGACACAACACGCTATGCTGGATAGGCGGACTCCAGTCGCTGGTAAACCAGGTCGGCAAACCCGGCTTCATCAGGGTCGAGAGAAGACATAATCTCGGCCAGGTGTTCGTTATCTTCACGGCCCGCCCAAACCTTGATATATGATCCATCCTTGTAGCCATGGTCCTGGCGAAAAAAGTTCAGCACATTCTTGCCGACATACATACGAAACAGATCATCAAACTCGAGGCCCGCGCACTGCATCAGCCCGGCAAACTCGGACACATGGGCGGACTTTGTCTGCAGCGTAACCAGTGCCAGCGATTCAATTGACTGGCGAATATCCCCGGCCTCGACTGGACGCGGCAGTTCAGCTTCAATTCTGGCTGCGACTTCATCGGTACTTTCGCCCCTGATGAGCAGATCACTCATGGCGAAATGCCAGATATCGATAATCTCCAGCTTCACCTGGTCCATGTCCGGCTGCTGGTGTTTCCACCATTTCCAGCCATAGTGGTCGAGCATTTCAGCACACTCCGTCCAGATCGCCCGATACCACTCACTGCCCGCATTGCGCCAGTCCGGATTGACCTTGCTGTTCATTGCATCCTGCATTTCCAGCATGGTCAGGATTTTCTCTTTCATGGGGTCGCCCTGTTCGATTTCGCGCGCGTAGCATAGCGGATCACGGGGACCAATTCGACACCCTGATTATTTCTCATGGGCATGATCTTTAGCAAAACGGATCCGAAATTCGAGTTTAATATCAAGCCATACTACAATGTCAGCAATGGCGACTTACAAGGATAAGCGCATGTTCGGATCAAGGTATGGTCGACTAACAGCAATTGTCATCAATCTGTTTGGTACGATTTTGACAATCTACCTGTTAATGCAGTTCGATACCGTGCTTTATGCGCTGATGATTATCCTTTTTTCCCTGTCTGTTTCCGCAACCCAGTGCCGACGGCGCCTGGCGATCACCGTACCGGTGCTGGTCATTAACCTGTGCGTGGTCTTTATCGGCCTGCCTGCATCGCTTTACCTGTTCTATGATGCGCTGCGGTCGGTAAACCCTGACATGTCGCAATGGGCTGAACCGATCACCTTCATGCTGTATTCGATCATCTGTTTCATGAATGCGTTCATTATTCGCAATCTGCATTTCCACCAGGCAGAAAATCAGGCCTGATCTTTTTGCTCACCGTCCAGGTAAAACCACTGGCCGCCCTGCCTCACAAACCGACTGATCTCATGTAACCGGTAGCCACGTCCGTTTAACTTGTATCGCGCAATAAACTCAACCTTGCCCTGTTCATCACCGATTCCACCCAGTTGTACGCTGCGAATTTTAAGACCCAGCCATCGAACGTCATCCATTTGCAATGATGACGGCCGTGTTTGTTCATGCCAGGTTTGCTTCAGGTATTCAGCTTCTCCCAGCACAAACGCGGTATAACGTGAACGCATCAGCTGTTCTGCAGTTGGAACCGGCTGCTGATCGCGAATAAAAGCACCACAACACATAGCAAGGGCTTTGCCGGAGCCGCATGGACAAAGCTGATTATCAGAAAAAGTCACCATCTTCAGGCGAATGGAACCAGTTCTGCGTGTCCGGTCATAATCATTAATCCGTACACCTGCAACCACAGTGCATAACCAATGTTAATCAGGAGACCCGAATAGAATACAAGTGACGAATGATCGCGTGTATTCCCTGAAGCCACTACTGCCAATGCAACTACCCCTTTTTTCCAGACAAATTGCACATATAGCAGAATAAGAACGCCCAGAAGCAATAATATGCCCCTGTAATCAGCGCCTGCCCTCTTAAAATTGATCCAGCTCATTCACTTAAGCACTTTATCAGATAGAATATGAGGTTATGAATCATCCAAATGAAATAAAAGCACCGCAAACCAAGGCTGCAAGCCAGCAGATGAATATGGAAGAAATCGACCTTAAACATCCTGACCTGTACCTGAACCGCGAGCTTAGCCTGGTCGAATTCAATCGACGGGTACTGGCGCAGGCCAGCCTGGATGATGTGCCACTACTCGAGCGACTGCGTTACCTGTGTATTTCCTGCACAAATCTCGATGAGTTTTTCGAAGTTCGTGTCGCAGCCAAGTACCAGCACGCTGCGGTCAGCAAGGCCTCGCTCACACCGGACGGCATGACCCCGAGTGACAATCTGAGGGCAATCAGCGAAAAGACTCACGAACTGGTCGCTGACCAGTACACCATGTTGAATGATGTACTGATACCCGCACTGGAGAGCGAAGAAGTCCGCTTCATACGACGCAGTGACTTCAACTCACACCAGGAAAAGTGGATACATGAATATTTCCGCGAAGAACTACTGCCGATCATCACGCCAATCGGTCTGGACCCGGCACACCCGTTTCCGCGAATTATCAACAAAAGCCTGACATTTATCGTATCCCTGAAAGGCCGCGATGCGTTTGGACGCAGCGGCAACATGGCGGTCGTGCAGGCGCCGAGGGCGTTGCCGCGGATCGTCCAGCTACCACCAGAAGTGCCGGGCAATGGCCCGCACGATTTTGTATTCCTGTCTTCCATCATTCATGCCTATGTGGATGAACTGTTCCCGGGTATGAAGGTAACCGGCTGTTACCAGTTTCGGATCACCAGAAACTCGGACCTGTTCGTGGACGAGGAAGAGGTGGACGACCTGTTGCGCGCCCTGGAGGGCGAACTCATGCAACGCCAGTACGGCAATGCCGTACGCATGGAGGTTGCCGATGACTGTCCGGCCACCCTGATCGATTTTTTGCGTAGCCAGTTTGGCCTCAATGAACACGATGTCTACGAAGTTAACGGTCCGGTAAACCTGAACCGCCTGTCCGCAGTCTGCGATCTGGTTGATCGACCTGACCTGAAATTTGCGCCATTCAGCCCGCGGATTCCACTGGAACTTGATGGCACCGGCGACATCTTCAAGATTATCAACAAGCAGGACATCCTGCTGCATCACCCGTTTGACTCATTCCTGCCTGTTGTCGAGTTTCTGCTGTACGCGGCCAGGGACCCCAATGTACTGGCAATCAAGCAGACCCTGTATCGCTCCGGCTCTGAATCCGCCGTTGTCAATGCGCTGGTTAAGGCCGCGGAGGCGGGCAAGGAAGTGACCGTCGTTATCGAGCTGAGAGCCCGCTTCGATGAAGCAGAGAACATCTCGCTGGCCAACCGGCTGCAACGTGCCGGCGCCCATGTCGTCTATGGTATCGTCGGTTATAAAACCCATGCAAAGATGATGCTGGTGATCAGACGCGAAGATAAAAAGATCACCCGCTATGTGCACCTGGGAACGGGTAACTACCATGCTCGAACCGCCAAGCTTTACACTGACTACGGTCTGATTACTGCCGACAAAACCATCGCAAATGATGTGCACAACGTGTTCATGCAATTAACCAGCCCGGGCAAGACACCTGAATTGTTAAAACTTTTGCAGTCCCCGTTTACCCTGCACGATGCACTATGGGAAAAAATTCAGCGCGAGCAGCAGAATGCGATTGCTGGCAAACCTTCTCGCATTATTGCCAAGATGAATTCACTGGTGGAGCCCAAAACCATTCGGAGACTTTATGAGGCTGCAATGGCGGGCGTCAAAATTGACTTGATCGTACGGGGTATCTGCTGCCTGAAACCCGGGATCAAGGGAGTCTCTGACAATATCCGGGTCACTTCCATTATCGGTCGCTTCCTTGAGCACACCCGTGTGTTTTATTTCGAGAATGACGGCGACCCGGAAGTTTATGGCGCCAGTGCCGACTGGATGGACCGTAACCTGTTCCGACGGGTTGAGACCGCCTTCCCGTTTGAAGACAAAAAAATCAAGGCTCGGGTAATCGAAGAACTCAACACCTACCTGAATGACAATACCCAGGCCTGGGAGCTGCATAATAATGGTGAGTACACCTTGATCAGCAATGGCCAGGAACCGCTGTCTGCACAGCGCTACCTGCTGGAACAATCACAGCAATAATTACGCCGGGTCAGGTTAGTGGTTGGCGGACCGTTTGCGCAAATTCGCTGAACGCATCTTTTTCCAGTGGCCGGGAAAAATAGTATCCCTGAAAAACCAGGCATCCCAGTTCCTCCAGTGTGTTTTTCTGCGCTTCGGTTTCCACGCCTTCCGCAACCACCTCCATATCCATGTGGTGGCCCATTGCAATGATGGACTCCACAAGGGGCTGCTCGCTATCATTCAGTAGCTCATCGATGAATGCCTTGTCGATTTTCAGGATATCTATAGGCATATCCTTCAAGTAGGCCAGAGAAGAATAACCGGTACCAAAATCATCCAGGGCAATCCGGATACCCTGATCGCGTAACAATTCCAGTTTCTCGATGGCCTCCTGGGTATCGTATAACAGGGCGCTTTCGGTTAACTCTAGTACAACGCGCTCTGGGGCAATACGATACTCCTCCAGGGCATCGCCCACCTGTGCAACAAATCTTGAATTTGCAAATTGCCAGGCGCTCACATTGATAGACAGGTGACCGGTGAAAAGCAGCCCCTCTTCGTGCCAACTGCGTAACTGCTCACATGACTTATCCAGCACCCATTTTCCAATCGCATGGATCAGGCCGGTTTCTTCTGCCACGGGAATGAAACGGCCAGGATTAATCTGACCCAGTTCTGAGTGATGCCACCGCAGCAATACTTCTGCACCGGTCATTTCTCCGCGGGTATTAATCTGTGGCTGATAATTCAGACTCAGCTCATCGAGCTCTATTGCACGACGCAGACCTTTTTCAATTTCTAGCCGCTCATCTACCAGTTCCTGCATCACGGCCTCATACATCTGAACATTTCCACGGCCCATATTTTTAGCACGATGCAGTGCCATGTCCGCGTGACGCAGTATATCCAGCTCGCTTTGTCCATGTTCCGGAAACAGCGCAATGCCGATGCTCGCACCAATATTTAAAATACGCTCATCAAGCTGTATCGGGTCTTCCAGCACCGTAGTAATCGCAGCAGCCAGCTCCAGTGCCGCCTCTTGAAACATGCTTTCCTGTTCATTCTGCTCGTCAACAAATACCGCCGCAAATTCATCCCCGCCAATTCGTGCCAGAAACACCTGCTTATTGGCCACACCATTCAGTCGCTGCCCGACCAGCCTGAGAACTTCATCCCCCACGTCGTGACTCAGGGCGTCATTTATTGTCTTGAAATGGTCCAGATCTATGATCAATAAGGCGCCACAGGTGTTATTTCTTTTAGTCATGGCCAGCATAGAGCTCAGGCGTTCGTGTAATGCTGCACGATTCGCCAGGTTCGTCAGATAATCATTGTAGGCCAGGTGACGTATATGCTCATCGGACTTGATCCGCTGCAGCTCTGCACCGGCACGCGAAGCATAAATCTCCAGGACCGGCGTGACCTGGCCAATGTCATGCATCGGCTTGTCATCCAGCACCACCACCAGCCCCAGTGGCTCTTTTTCTATATCAAATATGGGCGCCCCTATGTAGCTGATGACACCCATTTCCTTTAGCATCGGATCCTCAGGGAACAGCTCCTGAACATTATCCGGGTAGGTACAGGTAAATTGCCCAACCACGTTTTCGCAAGGCGTTGCTTCCAGGTCATAACTTATGTTCTTCTGGATAACACCATCCTTGTTAACCGAGAGCGTATCTACCTGTAATGGGTTGAACTCATTGAGTACACCGATAAAGGCATACCTTGCCCCGAACAATTCGCCGAGGCTCCTGACCATTTGTTGAAAGAACTCGTCCCCGTACTGGCCCGACACCCCGGCCGAGATCGTTTTCAATGCGCGCTCTTCACGTCGCTGTACCGTTACATCACGCACGATCCCCTGCACGCAAGTCTTATCGTCGATATCTATACGATTCAGCGTCACTTCCGCATCAAACAGGGTTCCATCGAGACGTTTATATTGCCATTCAAAAAACTGTGGGCCGTCATTTATGGCCGCAGTAATTTTTTCCATGGCGGCTGCATGCGTTTCGCGTCCATCATATTGCAATACAGGCGATAACTCGCCGGGCGTTCTGCCAATCAATGAGTTGCGATCGCAGGAAAACAGCCTCAACGCACTGGGGTTAGAGTCCACTATAACGCCTTCATAGAGGATAAATATCGCATCCCCGGCAGCCTGGAACAGTGCGCGGTATTTATCGGCGTTCTGTTCCACGCTCTGCAACATCTGCCTACTCAGCAGGATGCTCGTGGCCGCGATCAGACCCACATATGCATACTGCACCAGTGGTGTTGTATCCAGCATGCCCGCGTACACCAGCAGATCTGAAAAATGGAAAACCATGAACAACACAATCCCGGCAGTGAGCAGGATAGCGGATGCCCTGCGCCAGCTTTGCAGATAAACGTAAGCCGCATACAGGGAATACAGGCAAGCAGCGATAATTCCTGCAGACGCAAACAACCCGACACTACCCGTTGCAACCTGATGCAAGGCAATTTGCTCTCGCCAGTCATAAGTCTGTGCTATCAGCATGGGGAGTTCATCGATATAGAGCCCATAGGGTCGGGCCAGACTCAGCAATGCCAGGAGCAGCGCATACAGGCTGATGATTAAAACCAGCCGGACCGACCCCACAGCAGTCAGCTTGTAGACAAACCATGGCCAGACCACGAAAAACAACTGTTCCAGGGTCGAACGCCATTTGAACATGCTGGCATAAACTTCTGCGTCCCTGGACTGATAAGCCAGTATCGTGCTACCCAGCAAGGCCGTCGCCAGCAGGCACAAGAGGGAAAACAACAGGTAATGGGTATCGGCAAAGCCTTTTCTGCGACAGAAAAGATAATTGCGCGCGAAATGCACCGTGGCGTATACACAGACACCCATCACCAGGGCTGTTATCAGGCTGATCAGAGGCATATTAAACGTCTCAGCCAGCGGCGCTTTGCAGTAAGGTCATCAACATATCAATTTGGCGATACTTCAGTTCCCCTCAAACTGTAAGTAAGTCTGGTGTATGTTCCGCCGGTGCCAGCTCTCATAATGTTTCAGATGCATGAATTGCGGTGCATCAGACAGGGCATTAATGGTTTCGTCTATTTCTTTCCAGTCCTTAATCGCAGCCCGTACATTAGCGGTCAGCCAGTCCAGGTAGTTACCGGTATCCCGCTTCGCCCCGGCCAGGTCGGCAGGGCCGCCATGACCCGGGACAATGTGTTGCGGTTGCATGTCTGCTATCACGTGAAAACTTTGCTGCCATGCTGCGGCATCAGAAGTCGGGTGTATCGCCAGCATGCGTTCCATGTAGACGAGGTCACCGCTGAACATTACCCTGCTACCCGGTAACCATAGCACGGCATCGCCTGCATAATGTCCCTTGCCGGGCCAGATGAGCTCCAGTTGCATGCCGTCAATCGTCAACGCATGACGGTCAGCATCTATAATCCTGCTTGCATAAACCGGCTTTACCGATTGAGCCTGTTGCCCGATGCCCTGTTGCAAGCGCGTTAGTTGTGTATCGATATTGGCTTTCTGCCCATCAACAGTCTTCTTTAATGCAATAACCTCTGCACCCCCGGCGATAAAATAATGATTACCCATCCAGTGGTGGTCCTGGGTGCCAATATTGAAGACGTAGCGCACCGGCTTGTCACTGATGCTACGTATCGCCCGTATGATCGTATCGTAAGCGTCGGCATTCGTGCCTGAACTGATCAGGATGATGCTGCTGCCTGTATCGATAAAACCAAGCGTGTTATTCAGGCCGTGGTTGGTTTCCGTTCTGGCCTCTGTTTCACCGACCAGCGCATAAATACCGTCAACGACCGGCCGCACCTCGAGCTCGTATGCGTGAACGGATGAAGCGACATACATCAACAACGTCGCCAGCAATGCGCGTATCAGCTTGCGCTGCAGATACATTCCTATGATCCCCAGTACTCGGTTTCGATACCATCACCCAGGTCCGCTTCGATCAGTCTTTGCCTGACCTCCAGCAACTTTTCAATCAGGGCCGGCTCAGTCTTTTCATAAGCGGCCGCATCGGGCTTCCTTTTCACCACGACGCCCAGTAACTCGGTGATGGCATTACCAATCGAATTCTGGCTGATGGTGACCACCATGTTACCCGAGTCATTCCTGTAAATCAGCTGCTTGAACGCCGGTTGCCAGCGTATCGAGTTCGCATACCGGGCGTCCTTGATGCAGCGGTCGCGAACCGTTTTTGCCGTTTTCATGAAATCATTGTTGAACAGCAGGATGTTTTCCACTGCATCCGGGAAATAACTGTCCTTCGGTATGGGCGCATTACGTGTTGAAACCTGGGTGAAGAAGGTACGATAAAAATCGATGAATCCTTTTAACAGTGCATCGTATTCTTTCCAGAAGCGCGGGTCCTTGAGTGACTCAACACCACCACTGATTTCCCAGCATGGCAGCCCCTGGGGATAGCCGGTCAACTGCACACGACCTTTAGGATCATTATTGATACACAATATATCCAGCTCCAGTGCTTCATTGAAAAACTGTCGATAAACATCATGCATGTACTCTTCAAATAAACTGTGCTGCCCGCCATCCGTCAGGTTGGGGTTATCCGGGTCGGCCAGGTCGGCATTCCGCAGGTGCTCCATGTCAAACACGATAAAATGATTATGCAGCATACGGATACTGGGTACCCCGGGTGAGGTCAACGGCCAGGTCGCATCAAGGCTGGCTTCCCCTGCCAGTACCAGCGCATCCCCGGGATCGGGATATTGCTCCAGCATGTACTCAATCATGATCTGGTTCATGCGGTTCCAGACATTCCGAGTTTGCGGCGGGACCTGCGTCCGCCGAACCGGCCGGCCGAGCGGGTTGAGTACTGTTTGGGAAGTATTATAGATAATTGATGCATCGAATTCGTTGCTGTGCCCCAGGGCCTTTCGATACAGCAGCAGTCCTTCCGGGTTGGTCAGCAGGCCATTATTGTGGACCAGGTCATTGAGGTTTTCCGCGCTGTTGAAAAATTCATTGGCGGCCATTCCTTCCGGCACATCGAGAGGAATGGGTCTGAATGGAGTAATGATCTCGCGCGGACCAATTTGCATAACTACCTACCTTGTTTTCCAGGAAGGGGATACCGCTCTCCCCGTGATCGGCATTCACCGATTCAATAATTAATTTCTAGTCATCACCGACCCTGACATGCAGGGTGAACGTACTACGTTTGAGGAATGATTGCTCGTCTTCCAGGTCAGCCTGGGTAAGTGCATGTTCATTAATCCAGTCCTTGTTGAGCGCAATCACGATGTTTTCGTCATCGACCGTGATCGGGATCAATGGCAGCTCCTCCTGCTTGCGCCCACGATTGAACACGACTGCAAGCCTCAGCAGCAGGGCCAGACGGGCCAGGTTCTGTTGTTCATCCGCTTCGAACTGTTCCAGAACACTGGGCCTGTACTTTCTGCGGTGCAGCCTCACCAGTACCGACAACGCTCGTTGCTCCTGCCGGGAGAATCCAGCAAGGTCCATGTTCTCCAACAGGTATGCACCGTGCTTATGGTACTGGTTATGCGCCACCATCAGGCCGATTTCATGTAGCTGTGCCGCCCATATTAACAGCTGGCGGTCTCGTGCCTTAAAACCCCATGCCTCACGAACCTGCAAGAACAGCTCGTTGGCAGTTGCGGTGACCCTTTGCGCCTGGAATTCATCAATATGATGCCGCTTGATCATTTCGGTAACCGTTTCCGCGCGCGTGTCACGACTCTGGCTTCTGCCAATCAGGTCAGCCAGCACGCCCTCGCGTAGCGAACCGTCCGATATTCGCATCCGGTCTATCGACAGGGAACGGAATATGGCCATCAGGACCGCCACGCCACCAGCAAATACAGGACGTCGCCGGTCGCCCAGTCCCGGCAGCTTCAGGTCAGCGACCGCCCGGGCCTCGACAATTGCTTCGACCAGCTGCTCCATGCCAGCCCGCGTGATTCCACCCTCGCTCCAGCCGGATTCGCAGATAACACGCTCAATTGACCTTGCCGTGCCCGAGGTACCAATCACATCCACCCATTCAAGCCTGATGAAGTGCGCAACGTGTGGTTCCAGTTCAACATTGGCAGCCATGATCGCCTTACGCATACGTGAGCGGCTGATCTTACCGTCGCCAAAAAACTTTTTACTGGTACTGACACAACCCATGTAGAGGCTTTCCATGTATATCGGTAAAGCACTGTCGCCGACGATCATTTCAGTACTGCCGCCGCCGATATCCACAACCAGTCGACGCCCTCGATCACCCTGCAGCGTCTGTGACACACCATGATAAATCAGGCGCGCTTCTTCAATACCGGAGATGATCTCAATGGGAAAACCCAGGGCTTCTTCCGCGCGCCTGATAAAACTGGCCGCGTTTCTTGCCTTACGCAGGGTATTGGTACCGACAATACGAACGTTTTCCGGGTCCATTCCGCGCAGGCGTTCACCGAAACGGGTAAGGCAATCAAGTGCCCGAACAATAGCATCTTCGTCAAGCCGGTTTTTGTTATCCAGCCCGGAGCCCAACTGCACCATCTCACGCACCCGGTCAATGACAGTCTGCACAGAGTTATCGATCCGGGAAACCACCATGTGAAAGCTGTTGGATCCAAGATCAACCGCCGCATATTCAGCACTGCGATTATTTTCAGGCTCAGTCATGTCCTGCTGCCGGTCCGATCACATCAGATGTTTCCTGCATACCCATTTCGATTCCGTGCTGATAGGCCTTTCCCCAGGCCCAGAATTCGTGACCCGCGATAACATCTTCGGCATCGGGGACCGTATTGGCCTCAATATAATCCCGATATCCGTATTCGGTCAGCTGCCTGATGATGCCATTGGCATACCCACGGTTGTACCAGTGCTGCTGATTATCGCCATCATCCAGAAAACCCGAGGTTTCCAGATACAGGCGTTCAACAATCCCCAGCAACTTTTGCAATACGGCTAACTGTTGATCGTTATACACGGACCCGCTCATGCAAAACGGTCCTGTTGCTGTGCCGCATGATAGCCGTCCTCATCAATGACTTCACCCTTTAAAACCCCCAGCAGGTAGGCTGCGCGATGGCCTGCCGGCAGGCCCTCTTCCTCCTCAAGGCGTTGCGCATAATATTGAATGGCAGACTTCATGGGTATCCGCAGACGCTTACTGATCCCGCTTGAATGACTTGTCGCATCCCACGCAGCGAGCAGCTGGTCGACCGACATCAGCAGTGACTCACGCGCCGACTGGGAGCATTCCGAACCACCCCTCGGGTAAGCGGCATCTGCGTACTGTCGTAAAATATTAGCCAGCAACGCACACATCTCATGTGTGCAGAACAACCGTATAACCTTGTTCATACCGACAACCTGAAAAAGTTGCTTGCGGTCGAGGTGGTCTCTTCGGCCACCTGCGCGACAGGCCTGCCCACTGCGCGCGCAACCGCTGCAAGTATATGGGGCAGATTGGCCGGCACATTACGGCGGTCTTTCGGCCTGGGCTCTAGATCGCGTGGTAACAGGTAAGGCGCGTCTGTTTCAATCATCAAACGCTCTGCCGGCACCTTGTGAATAAATTCACGCAAATGATGACCACGTCGTTCGTCACAGATCCAGCCAGTGATACCGATATGCAAATCCATTTCCAGCAGCCCTTCGAGCTCCGCCTCACTGCCGGTAAAGCAGTGCGCCACCGCGGCAGGCAACTCCTGACGAAAATCTTTCAGAATCTCAACAAACTCATCGTAGGCATCCCGCAGGTGCATGAACACCGGCATGTGTGTTTCCGCGGCTAT
>JBFFRZ010000012.1:0-18880 GCA_041572715.1 Gammaproteobacteria bacterium | reverse complement strand
CAGCCTGACGCGCAAACTTCACGTTTGGCACGAACGGCAAATGGACGAGTTCTGGGACCGCAGCGCGGTAAAGCGCACCGACATGTGGGAGGTTCAGGACAGGACCATGCTCGTGGTAGGGCTGGGCGGCATTGGTACCGAGATTGCGCGCCGGGCATCGGCACTGGGTATGAAGGTGATTGCAACACGCAATTCATCGCGCAAGGGGCCGGATTTTGTTTCTTACGTGGGCCTGGCAGATGAGCTTCATGAACTGGCTGCACAGGCGGATGTGGTCGTCAATGCTACGCCACTGACGCCAAAGACTACGGGTATGTTTAACGAAGCATTTTTCACCAGCATGAAACCGGGCGCCTACTTTATCAATATTGGCCGTGGCAAGAGCGTTGTGACCGAAGACCTGGTCGAAGCCCTGGAATCAGAACACCTGGGCGGTGCCGCCCTGGATGTGGTCGATCCCGAGCCATTACCATCAGGGCATGAGCTATGGACGATGCCAAACGTCATTATTACACCGCATATCAGTGCGGGATCGGATGCACAAATGAATCGCTTCTGGCTGCTTGTTCGTGAAAACCTCAGACGTTATGTCAACGGCGAAAAAATGCTGAATGTTGTCGATCTCAAGCGGGGATATTGAGTCGGGGGTGAATCCTTCATGATGACGCGATAACAGGGTTTGAGGAATGTTTAACGTGTGCGGGATGATGGATTGTGGGCTTGCTGGTCGAACGTTCATAAGTCCACTGTTTGTATACATCGTAGCTGCTGTAGGACTTGCACCTTAATGCCATGCAACAAATGCAGATATTGGGCTGATTTTCGTAAAGACCGATACCCACCCGCGCCGGTGTGATTACAATATGCTAATGGAACTAGTCGATACACATTGCCACCTGGACGCTGAGGTATTCGATGCTGACCGCGCGGAAGTTCTGCAGCGCTGTCACGCAGTTGGTGTTACCCGCCAGGTTATTCCCGGCTACATCGGTGAGCGATGGAATGACTTGCTGCAGGTTTGCCAGCGGCATAGGGGTCTCTACCCGGCACTTGGCCTTCATCCCGTGTATACAGATCAACATCAACCGGTTCATCTGCAGAATCTGGAAAGGATACTGGCGGATGAACAGCTGGTTGCGATCGGGGAAGTGGGCCTAGACTATTACATCGATGATCCTGACGCCGATGCGCAGCAGTCTTATTTCGAGGCACAGATCGCGATTGCCAATACCGCAGGTCTGCCGCTGCTGTTACACATCCGCAAGGCCAATGACGAGGTGTGGTCGACATTACGGCGATTGGGATTTCCTCATGGTGGTATTGCTCATGCCTTTAATGGCAGTGTCGAACAGGCGCAGCGGCTGGTGGACCTCGGCTTTGCTATCGGTATCGGCGGTACGCTTACCTATGATCGGGCTAAACGTGTGCGCCGGGTGGCTGCAGAGTTACCCCTTTCTGCACTGGTTCTGGAAACGGATTCACCGGATATCCCGATGGCTGGTCATAACCGGGATGTGCGCAACAGCCCCGAGTACCTGCCGGAGGTGCTGGATGCATTGGCCGAGGTTCGGTCCGAATCAAGAGAGGAACTGGCGATCGCAACCACGGCCAACGCGCA
This sequence comes from Gammaproteobacteria bacterium, assembly GCA_041572715.1. Lineage (GTDB taxonomy): Bacteria > Pseudomonadota > Gammaproteobacteria > JAJDYQ01 > JAJDYQ01 > JAJDYQ01. The sequence continues at coordinate 17,262 of JBFFRZ010000012.1, read as the reverse complement.
AAGAATCTTTAATGACAGGCTGGCTCATGCATGATGACCGAAGATTACGCGTTGCGCTTTGATGGCATCCGCCGCCTGTATGGTCAGGATGCCTTCGAGATATTTCCGCGGTTGCATATCGCCGTGGTAGGTATCGGTGGCGTCGGTTCATGGGCGGTTGAAGCGTTGGCACGTACCGGCGTTGGTCAACTCACCTTTATTGACCCCGATGACGTTGAACTGAGCAACATGAACCGCCAGTTGCCTGCCCTGGATGAAACTATTGAACGCCCCAAGGTTGCGGTGCTAGCCGAACGTGTGCGACAGATCAATCCAGACTGCAAGATCAATGCAATTGATGATCTGCTTAGTGTCAATAACATGCAGAAATACCTGGGGCGTGATTTCGACTATGTGATCGATGCGATCGATTCGGTTCGTATCAAATCCGAGATGATCTATTACTGCCGACGCAATAAGATCCCCATCATTACTACTGGCGGGGCAGGAGGCGTGACCGACCCGACACGCATCATGGTGGAGGACATCAGCCGGACCTATAACGACCCTTTAATCGCCAGGGTACGAGCCAAGCTGCGGAATGAATACGGTTTTACGCGCAACCCCAAAAAAAAGTTCGAAGTGGATTGTGTATTTTCAAGTGAACAGCCTGTCTATCCAAAGGAGGATGGTACGGTTTGCCAGAAAAAGCCAGGTATTCGTGGCGTGAGTCTGAATTGCAGTACGGGTTATGGTTCGGCAACTTTTATCACGGCAAGCATCGGGTTCGCCGCTGTAGCACGGGCACTCAGCAAGGCAGTCAAGCGGCACCTCAGGAACGAGAAACTATTGGGGTCGAAACTATTGGGGTCAGACTCGATAAATAATAATGGAGTCTGACCCTATTTATGTCATATTGGCATAATGAAGGTATTTCGGCTGTTTCTTGTCATTTGTTTTCTCGGTCTGGTGGCTTGCGACCGTAGTGCGCAGGAGAGCACTGCCTCAGAAGTTACACAACTCGAAGTTTGGGCGCATGCAGGGCAGGCGAGTGAACGAAGGGTGATTGAACAGCAGGTGAATGCGTTTAATCGACAGCACGAAGATGTACGGGTCAAATTGACGTTCATTCCTGAACGTTCATATAACGCACAGGTTCAGGCAGCGGCGATCGCTGGCGATCTGCCCGATCTGCTGGAATTCGATGTGCCTTATCTATATAACTATGCCTGGCAGGGGCACATTCGACCACTGGAACAATTATTGCCGCAACAGCTTCAGGCAGATCTACTGCCGTCCATCATAGAGCAGGGCAGATACCAGGATCATCTGTATGGGGTGGGTACGTTTGATTCCGGTCTCGCGTTGTATGCACGACGCAGCCTCCTGCAAGCAGTTGAAGCGCGCATACCCACACATCCTGATCTGGCGTTGACAGTTGATGAGTTTGAACAAATCCTGTCGAAGCTATCTGCGATTGACGAAGATGGTGCTGTGCTTGACCTGAAACTGAACTATCCTGATGAATGGTTCACTTACGCGTTCTCGCCCCTGCTGCAATCGGCCGGTGCCGATCTGATCGATCGTAGCGGTTATCAACGATCACATGGCATGATTAATCATGTTGAGGCTGTACGTGCCATGAATCATGTGCAGCAATGGCTGACCAATGGCCGCGTTGACCCTAATGTCGATGATGCTGCATTTGTAAGTGGTCGGGTGGCAATGTCGTGGGCCGGGCACTGGGAGTATCAGCGTTATGTTGATGCCTTTGGTGCTGACCTGTTGTTGTTGCCATTGCCGGATTTCGGGCAGGGTAGCCGTACCGGTCAGGGATCATGGGTGTGGGGAATTGCCAGTCGAAGTCAGCATGCCGAACATGCCGCGACCTTGATTGCTTTCCTACTACAGCCGGAACAAATTCTGACAATGACACGGGCCAACGGTGCGGTGCCGGCGACCAACTCCGCCATTGAACGATCGAAGTTATACCAACAAGAAGGGCCATTGCATTTGTTCGTGCAACAATTACGTGAAGGTTACTCCATTCCGCGACCAGCAACACCAGCCTACCCGGTGATCAGCGCCAGTTTTCGCCAGGCCTTTGCCGATATACGTGACGGCATGCCAGTAAGACAGGCGCTTGACCGCGCCGCTGCCTCTATAGATGATGATATTCGCGACAATCGTGGTTATCCGGCGATGCGATGATGACCCGATAATGCGGTAAACTAGCCAGATGCAACAACGAGCACTGATATCTACAGGCACGCTGTTTGCGTTGCCTGCTTTAGCCGGGTTACTGATATTCGTCGCCGCTCCGTTTCTGCTTGCTATTGGCTTGGCATTTACCAACCTGCGACTGGGTTCGCCCTTGCCACTGGAGTTTGTCGGCCTCAAAAACTTTGTACGCTTGTTCGATGATCCGGCCTTCACCCGTGCCCTGTTAAACAATTTTACCTTTACCGTGGTTATGGTGCCGCTACAGACATTACTCGCATTGGTCCTGGCGCTGTTGCTCAATCAGCCACTGCGTGGTCAGGCAGTGTTTCGGGCCTTGTTTTTTATGCCGGTGATATTTCCCTTGTCACTGGTTGCGGTGGTGTGGATTTTGATATTTGCACCGGGCCCCAGCGGTACGTTGAACGGCTTTTTGCAGTACATCAGCTTTGGTTACTGGCAGCCGCAGGATTTTCTGCATGATCCCTGGCTGGCACTACCAGCGATCATGCTGACTTCGATCTGGCAGGGAGTGGGTTTTCAGATGGTGATTCTGTTGGCAGGATTGCAGGGTATTCCACAACAGTTGTATGAAGCTGCTTCCATCGACGGTGCCGGTCGATGGCAAACTTTCTGGAACGTTACCTTGCCGCAACTGCGTAATACGCTGATCTTTGTCATGCTGATGACGACGATTTTAGCGTTTCGTTTATTTGAACAGGTACAGATCATGACGCATGGTGGCCCGCGCCACGCGACGACGACCGTAATGTATGAGGCAGTACAGGCTGCGTTTACTCGACAGCAGATCGCCAGGGGTGCTGCCATTACCGTGATATTTTTTCTGCTTGTGCTTGTTGTGACCGCGTTCCAGAGACATGTAGCTCGGCAGGAGCACGCATGATTTATCTATACACAAAGCTAAGATCACTCATTAGTTATATTGTTTTGTTCTCTTTGGCTGGATTGTTTATCTCGCCGATGCTGCTCATGTTAATCGGTAGTGTGAAACCGGAGGCCAGAGTTTTAAGCGAAGCGGGTAGCCTGCTTGCATTCGTTCCCGGTGACTGGAATCTGCAAAATTATCGAGATGTCTTCGCGCGTGTAGACTTTGCCCGGTATCTGTTTAACTCGTTACTGATCACCTCATTGATCGTGTTATTGGGACTGTTGGTTAATAGCATGGCGGCCTATGCGTTTGCCCGTTTGCAGTGGCGTGGCCGGCGGTTACTGTTTGCATTGGTGCTGGCGATCCTGATTTTGCCATTGGAGGCGATCGCAGTCCCGTTGTTTTACCAGGTCAGTATGTGGGGCTGGCGCGATACCTACATCGTGCAAATACTTCCCTTTATAGCCAATGCATTTTCTATCTTTCTGTTTTATACATTCTTTCTCAGTCTGCCGCGCGAACTGGAAGACGCAGCGCGCATTGACGGTGCCGGAACCTCGCGTATTTTTTTCACCATCATTATTCCGAACAGTAAACCAGCGTTCGCAACAGTGGCCATTCTGACCTTTCTGACACAGTGGGGCGTGTTTCTGTGGCCACTAATGGTCACCAGTAGTGAGTCAGTGCGCCCCTTGCCGTTAGCCATTTCCACGTTTTATACCCTGCCACCATTGCAGTGGGGCGATATTTTTGCGTTCAGCGTGATGATGGTACTTCCGGTATTGCTGGTTTTTTGGTTCTTCCAACGCTGGTTCATTCGTGGTGTTGCATCAACGGGCATCAAGGGTTAAGGAGTCCGCTCATGGCCAGCGTACAGTTCAAAAATGTCAGTAAGCAATACGATGAAGGCAAGCTCGCATTGCAGGATGTTGACCTGAATATTAATGATGGTGAATTCATGGTGTTGGTGGGTCCGTCTGGCTGCGGTAAATCAACGGCATTGCGTTTACTCGCCGGGCTGGATTCGGTGAGTAAAGGTGAACTGTTTATTGATGACAAGGCAGTAAAGAGACTATCACCGCAGCAACGTAACATCGCTATGATATTCCAGAACTATGCGCTATACCCACACATGAGTGTGCGTGAAAACCTCGAGTTTCCCCTGCGTATGTTGAAGCTGCCACAGGAAACAATCGACCAGCGCACGCAGTGGGCGGCAGAATTATTGCACCTGACGGAATCGCTTGAACAGCGACCAAAGCAACTCTCTGGTGGTCAGCGACAACGCGTTGCCATGGGTCGTGCCATAGTGCGAGAACCTCAGGTGTTTCTCATGGATGAGCCACTATCCAATCTGGACGCAAAACTTCGCGTACAGATACGTTCTGAAATAGCAGCTTTACAAAGACGCCTGAATATCACCACTCTGTATGTTACCCACGACCAGGTTGAGGCAATGACGTTGGGGCACCGGGTCGCGGTGATGAATAACGGGCGCGTTCAACAGGTCGATACACCGAGGACGTTGTATGAACGACCAATGAATGCCTTTGTCGCGCAGTTTATTGGAAACCCAGGTATGAATATCATTCCATGCGAACTCAGAAGGGAAGGCGAGTGCCTTTGTTTCGACTTTGCCGATCAGGCCTTGAATGTGCCGGAAAATGGCAGAGTGGCTCACGATACCCTGAATCGCTACATCGGCCAGTCAATATTTTTCGGTTTTCGACCCGAATCTTTTTCAGTGGTGGAGGATGCACACACCAGCGTGCATCTTGAGCTTGATACGATAGAGGTACTGGGTCATGAGCAACTATTGTACTTTACACTTGCGCAAGTCGCAGATAGTGAACTCGTTGTGCGCTTGCCCAATTCGGATCAATTTACTCCAGGAGTTACTATGCCCCTTCGGATAAATACGCGTGAGCTATATTTTTTCAATGAAGATGGTATCGCGATTTACGATTAATCCTCATGTGCTACAAAGCCATTTTACTGGTTTTGTAAACAGGATCACTCAATAATCCTCCCCCGTGCATTTTGCCGGAACCTTTTTGCAAAATAAGTGACTATAGGATGACAACTTCGTAATTCAGGTAGCAGGTATGAAAATTCATATCCAGACAAGCGCGTATCTTTCAGCCCTGTTAGCAGTGTTGCTGCTCCTGGTATATCACCCATCGGGTCATGCAAAATCAGACACAATCCGTTATGAAAACCAGCAGATAGACCTGGTTTATGACCGGAGCCTGGATCAGACAGAACGTCAAAACAGCTACAATTGGCTGCAAAGAGTCGCTAATGCACTGATGACGGTATATGGCCAGCTACCACAGGATAGGTTCACCATCAATTTGCACAAGACCAACGCTAAAAGTGGCCCTGTTCCCTGGGGGCAGGTCAGCAGGAACCCTAGTGAGATATTGCTGGTGATTAATCCGGACTATGGTTTCGATGACATCCTGGGGGACTGGACAGCATTCCATGAAATCAGCCACTTATTGATTCCATATCGGGGATATGGTGACCTGTGGTTTTCAGAGGGCCTGGCGACTTACTACCAGAATATCATTCGTGCACGAAGTGATTTGATTAGTGAAGCTGATATGTGGGATCGCATCATCAGTGGATTCGAACGCGGCCTTGCACAGAACCAGTGGTCACACCTGGGCCTTTCCGAGGTCAGTGACAATATGCATGAATATCCCGCTTACATGAGGGTTCACTGGAGTGGCGTGCATTACTGGTTAAGTATTGACGTCAGGCTCAGGCAGAATGGCATATCACTCGATAATGCATTGAAAAAGTTGAAGGATTGCTGCAATAGTCGGTCCATGTCCGCGAAGCAGATTGCGAGGAAGTTGGACGAGCTATCCAATGATAATATCTTTCTGCCTATGTTTGAGCAGTATCGAAAGAGCAGTGCAATGCCGGGCTATCATGCCTTGCTCCGTGACCTGGGTCTGGCCCAGGGTGACAACAGGCTGGTATTCATGCAGGAAGCGCCGTTGCGGGAGATCAGAAATAGTATCTATCGAGGCGCCTGATTCGAGAAGTAATTATAGGGCTTGAACCCGAAATCGGTCGTCAGGTAATCACACTGTTAATGACAGCGACCGCCACATATATTACGGTCGCGGATGGAGTTTGCCAAAATGGACAAGCCATATACGCGTCATTCAAATAATTCATGCAAGGACCGTTCGCGATAATCGTGTGTTTGGATGGTTGTCATACAATCTTGTTTGGCTGTACAGGTAATAACAAGGTGTTTATGCTTCCTATACTTCTGTATCAGTCGTTGTAACACCATGCAAAATATGTTTCCTGCTTCACATTATTTATTGTATTGGAAAATTGAAGCCTACAGGAAAGCCAGGGCCGAAGCCTTGATGAAATTAAATCTTAATTGACTGATGCGATGAACCTGTTTTTACTCAATGCGAGTAGGATAATATTAAGCTCCGTACTTAAGGAATAGCCTGGGAATTATGTCAGCCAAACTGGGCCTCATCAGCGATGTTCACGCCAGTCCTGCTTCACTTCAGGAAGCACTGGAAATCTTTGCCAGGGAAAATGTCTCAGACATTGTCTGCGCAGGTGATGTCGCCGGTTACTTTGACACCCTTTCCCCTACCATCGAGTTACTGCAACAATCCGATTGCAAAACGATTATCGGTAATCATGATCAGGAATACCTTAAGCGGCATGCAGATGAGTATGCCACGAAAGAATACGCTTATCTGCAGGCTTTGCCGCAAACGCTTGAATTAAATATTGAAAATAAATCCATCTATGTAGTTCATGCAGAGCCCCCTTCTTTACAACATGGTGGAATAAAGTTGCTGGACCAGCAGGGCGAAATCATTGACTCCCGAATACAGCATTGGAATGAATTGCTACAGGGTTTCGAGTATGACGTGCTGATCGTGGGGCATACCCATCAGGTGTTTGCCCAATACCTGGGCAGTGTTTTCGTGGTGAACCCAGGCAGCTCGGTATTCAATCATAGCTGCATGATTCTGAGCCTTCCTGACCTGAATATACAAACTTTTGCACTTGAAAACAGGCCGATCATTAAATGCTGGAATTTCAGCATGCTATATGGCTCGGGAAGTCCCTACCCGAAATCTGATTCCTGAACAACTAATGTGCTCTCGATTCGACGTTCATATCGTGTACTCCTCGTGCACGCGTGTGTAAATGGCACAAAAATGTTCGGAATCGTCACAGAACGACCATTTCACACGATAGTCTATAATACTCAAAGACATATAAAGCAGAGCTTTACTACTAAAGTATTCTACCCGGATATCTAGAGTGGGTTAGTGGATCTAATTTAGAGGTCGTTGTGAGCTATCAAATAGATTATCAAAGCTTCTATGAGAATTCCCCTGATATGCTTTTTTCAGTAGAAGCCAAAACTGGAAATATTATTGAATGCAATCGCACGCTACTTACTATTCTGGGATATAAAAAATATGAGATATTGGGTAAGAATATTATTGGTATGTACCACCCAGGTAGCCGTGATCGAGCCAAAGAAAATCTATTATCATTTCAAGCTACAGGGGACCTGATTCATTCTGAGTTTGAGGTTATAAAGAAAAATGGCGAAGTAATTGATGTGACTCTCAAGCTAACCCCGGTTTATGATGAAACTGGAAATTTGATATATAGCAATGCTGCCTGGAGAGATGTATCTGAGTTAAAAAAAATGCAAAGAGCAATTCAGTCAGAAAAGGAAAAGTCTGAAAAGCTTCTACTGAATATTTTGCCTGAGTCCATAGCAGAACGACTTAAAAATAAAAATTCCATTATTGTAGATGGAATACCATCGTCAACTATATTGTTTACCGACATCGTGGGTTTTACCAGCTTGTCGGAGCAGATTTCGCCAGAAAAACTGATACATCTATTGAATATTATATTTTCCGAATTCGATAATCTTGTCGAAGCTTATGATTTGGAAAAAATAAAAACTATAGGTGATGCCTACATGGTCGCTGCAGGCATCCCCTCGCCAAGAAATAATCATGCTGAAGTTATTGCGGATTTTGCGCTGGAGATGAAAATAGTAATGGCTAAGATCAACAAGAATTTAGAAAATCCACTCAATATACGGATTGGTATAAATTCAGGACCCGTAGTGGCTGGCGTCATAGGAAAGAAGAAATTCTCTTATGATCTATGGGGAGATAGTGTCAATACTGCATCTCGCATGGAGTCTCATGGGGTGCCAGGAGAAATACAAATAACACAGGCTACATACAACATTATTAAGGATAAATACGACTTCGAGGACAGGGGCGTAACTCAAATCAAGGGCAAGGGCCCAATGCAGACATATTTGCTTAAGGGGAAAATAGGGTAAGACTACCTTTTGTCGGCTAGTCGGTAATGACTGCCTCGAGTATATGCCGATCAGTCATAATGGTTTGAATCGCTGCAATGCGGACATTCCTGGGAATGGACTATAATGCTAAAAAACAAACTTACTTTGCCGAAATCATAAATAGCAAAACAGGTTAACTTAAGTCGCTGGGACGCTCCGCTTCGCTGCGCGCCCCTTGTCCTTATCGTTGGCAAGAAAAACGATAACTCTGAATGGAGGTAGAGATGATCAGCCGTTCACAAAGCTGCCGGACGTCTAGTCAATACTCAAGACGACGTTTCTTGAGCACCGCATCAAGGACGGCTCTTGGTTTGTGGATCACACCCTTCATGACAAGCCTGTCCTATTCTGCGAGCCAGGGCAAAGAGGACACGGAGGCCGGGAAGCGCGCGGGATCGGCCACGACAGGATTCGTCAGTGATGATCGTTATCTTGGCCATATACTGGAGGAGGGGCATCCCGAGTCACCGGAGCGATTGAAAGCCATTCTTCGACGGCTTAAGAGCTCAAGGCTGGATGAAGCCGTCATGCCCATCGCGCCATCGGTAGATCCCATATCCTACATACGTGCTGTTCACCCCGAGTCGCACATCAACCTTATTGCAGAGCAGGCGCATGACGAGTCGATATGTCGTTTGGCGGTGTCCGGCGTTCTGGACGCAGTGGATGCGGTGTGCACCGGTAAAGTGTCGAATGCTTTCTGCGCCGTTCGTCCACCCGGACATCATGCCTCATATAGAGGCGAATATGGATTCTGCTTCTACAACAATGTCGCCATTGCCGCGCGCTACGCGCAGAAGAAATACAACCTCGCCAGAATCCTCATCGTGGATTGGGATTACCATCACGGCGACGGCACTGAATGGGTATTCTATGACGATCCAACTGTACTGTTCTTCTCCACACACGCTTTGTATGCATTCCCGGGCACGGGGGCTGCAGGCAGGACCGGCAAAGGAGAGGGTAAAGGCTTCAACATCAATGTGCCTCTGCCGCGTGGCGCCGACGACAAGGCTATTCTCAGCGCGTTTACCAGGCAGCTTGTTCCGGCCGCGAACGCGTTTCAACCAGATTTGGTATTGATTTCAGCCGGCTTTGACAGTCGAAAAGACGATTTACTCGGTGATTTCGCTGTCACCGATGCAGGATTCGCTGAACTCACTAAGCTGGTAATGTCTATTGCAGCAGACCATTGCAACTCACGTGTCGTGTCAGTTCTGGAGGGCGGGTACAACACAAAGGGATTGGCACTGGCCGTTGAGTCACATATTGAGACATTACTCGGTATTTGATGACAGGCACGACTATCCCGGGGCTGCCAACAAAGCGATGCACTGCGACGCGGTCAACCGCGCGCGTGACCGTAGTCATTGCAATATTGCGGCACATTTTCGAGTAAAAATGAGAACACTGCATTTAGGTAATCTATAGCTGATCCCTGACATATATATGCCATGTAATTGTTGTCAGCTTTGTACACAGACCAGACTATTTTTCAGACATCAATAAATCACCGCTTCCGGCTATAAAGGTATAAACCAGTACCTGAGGTTATTGGGATTTGTTTCTTGGTCGTGGGTAATGTGTCAGTTTTTATAGAATATGCTATGGTTAACTGATTAACATTCGTTATTGGCCAAAAAACAGGCTGGCCTCCAAGTATTATGCCGTGTTGCAGGATTTCTACTATTTTCATAATTCTTGCGGCAGTGATGTTAATGCCGATGCTTCGACACAGGTATTAATAGAAAATACAAACTTAAATACAATTATTATGGTGACGATAAATGATTCGTTTATTTGGCTTGGTACTGTTCTTGGCTTTTTCGCCTATTCCGTCTAATGCCCAAGAAAAGACAATTAGCGTAGACCTTAAGCGGACCAAGCTTTGGAATCAATTTGTACAGGATCTGTATAAATTTCATCAGCAGAGAATTGCTACGCTGGATACAAGAATTGAGACAAGTAATGGTGGTTATGGTGGGGTAACCAACGATTTGAATTTTTATCGGCAAGATAAGTATTTTGATAAACATACTGGCCAGTTACTCGCAGATATTAAATGGGAAAACAAAAACCCGGAAAACCTACATGCAATAGACATCTATGTGCATGATGCGCAAGGCAGGATAGAAAAAGAATATATTGCGGCTTACCTTCCCGTTCACCGTAAAGCACCTATACAGACATTAATTAACCTTCATGTCTATGATGACAGTCTGCATAGTTTTCGGCAGTTCGACGTTAGTGATAACCTTATCTTTGAATTTTGCGAGGGCATGTATGCTGGCGAGAAGGTACATATTGTGCTTGATGAGTATGAAATCCCGGATGCAGCAGAAGATTTGCCCGATGAACAGATGGCAAAAACCTACCGTGCCTGCTTTGATGAAGTGCCCAACAGCGTAAAACTTTACCTCAAGCCCATGATGTAGGATCTTTTTAGAGTGAATATTGATCACCTTCTGTGGACACAACGGCCCACCTGGTGGCTTAAATTGCCATAGCAGGATCATCTGAAATGGTAAGAATTTTTCATTGACCAATCGATTATAAGTATGTCTACCCTCGATATGAAATATGTCAGGTATACAGACTGCTTCATGGACGATCGCCTGTAAATTGTTATTCAATTACGGGCAGCGGGAGTCCATGTTATTTTTACCATATTAATAAATGGTCTCTGCCGTATCATGGATGACTGCTCGCCTACTCGGGAATATTGGCTGGATCAAGGTCAGCATGATGGTCGACATCTCCTTCCAGTTGTTTCAGACGCTGCTCGATATATTGGGAAAAGCGTTGTTCATGATCATGCAGGCGTTTCGCCAGCTCCCTGACAGTCTGATCGGTCGCGACCTCGACAACCTGTTGAAAGTATTTTATGGCGCGTTGTTCATTGCGTTGCGCCAGTTCCAGCACATTACGTTCATTCATCAGGTAGTGTGCTTCGTCCGTGCACGTAGTGTCATCAATCAGGTGCCAATGAAAATCCCAGGGTGCAACCTGCGGCAGTTGCAGTCCTGTGGCCATGGCTTCAATATCCTGTATGGCCTGTCCGACCATCTGTGATAGCAAATGAAATGCGTCTGCAGCCTCGGGATTATTATGCGCACGTAAACTCGCGGCGCACATCTCCATCTGTTCTTCTGACTCACACTTCAGCGCGTGTGCGTGAACAATAAATTCTGCCAGTGACTGGTCAGGCGGCATCGTCATATGCTGAACGCCTGCTCGATTTCTGCCAGGGTCGATTCCAGATCATGTCGGGGTTGCCAGACGGGGTGCTCCCTGCGGTAGATCAATCCACTACTCATACCATCATCAGCCGCCAGCCACTGTGCTGCCTGCACCGGGTCATCTAATGGTATGTCCTCGGCCTGGCGCACCTGGTGTTTCCATTCTTTTTGTTCCGGGCGGAAGGTCGGGCATGGGCTGAGGACTTCGATCAGGGCAAAACCGGGATACTCAATGGCTTCAACAATCAGCTGAGTCATCTGCTTTGGATCACCGGAGAATCCGCGCGCGATAAAACCGGCACCGGCAGCCAGCGCAATCGACAATGGCTGAAATGGCGGGATACCAGTGCCGTGCGGGGTCAACTTGCTCTTGTTCCAGTCTGCGGCCGTGGTTGGTGAGGCCTGCCCCTTGGTCATGCCATAAACGCGGTTGTCCATGACGATATAGGTCATGTCGATGTTGCGCCGACAGGCATGCATAAAGTGGTTGCCGCCGATCGAATAACCATCACCATCACCGCCAACGGCAATCACGGTCAGTTCCGGGCGGGCCACTTTCAGTCCACTGGCCAACGGCAGCACACGACCGTGGATGCCATGAAAACCATAGCTATCGACATAGGCGGGAAGACGTGAAGAACAGCCGATACCGGAGAGCAATGCGGTTTCTTCCTTTGCCAGTTTCTTCCATGCCAGTGCCTTGGTGACGGCACTGAGTACAGCAAAGTCGCCGCAACCCGGACACCAGATCGGCTTCACCCCGGTCTTGTAATCCTTTGGCTTGACCAATACCGCATCAGATTCACTCATGCTGATCTCCCGTTACGGCCACGACGATCTCGTTGGGGCGCAATGGCAAGGGCCCTGGCCGGGCCAGACTAACTGCATCCACTGAGATTGCGCCGAGGCTCATCAAGTAATGATAGAACTGCCCGGAGTCATTATGTTCGATGACGAGAATATTTTTTGCGGTAGAAGCTGCGTTTTTCAGCTGGGGTACCGGCAATGGCATCAGCAACCGTACAGCAACCACCATCACACCATAGCCCTGGTCGCGTAATCGTTCTGCGGCTTCATGAACGACATTGCTGGCAGAGCCCCACGTCAGCAGCAGGTAGTCAGTGACGGTCTCACCAGCCGCATCTACCTCACACCAGTGTTCACCATAGTCATGCTGGGCCAGCTTATCGCGGCGTTTGGACAACTGTGCATGGTGGTCTGGCGCCATGGAAGAGGGTGTACCCTTTTCATTGTGCTCCAGGCCATCTGCGGTATACATGCCCTGCGGGGTACCGGGAGTTGCCATCGGTGAGATGCTGTCAGGCGTTAAGGCATAACGGCGATATTCACCGTCAATGGCCTGCGCCGTTAGTCGCTTACAGGGTATATCGGTTTCTGGTACCGGGGATACGATGGCACGGGCCTGCCCCGTTGACTGATCCGACAATACAATGGCGGCCGTCTGCAGTCGCTCGGCCAGGCATACCGCCCAGTGTGTCGTGAATACCGCATCACGAATCCCGAGTGGTGCCAGTACCAGGTGTGGTGCTTCACCGTGCGGTCCATACAGGGCCTGGTTCAGGTCGGCCTGTTCCGATTTGGTTGGAATGCCGGTCGAAGGCCCGCCACGCATCACATTCACGACCGTGATCGGAGTTTCACTGGCCACGGCCAGTCCGATGCCTTCCAGCATCAGGCTCAGGCCAGGACCAGACGTTGCCGTCAATGATGCTACGCCACCAAACGAGGCACCGACAATCATATTGATCGAGGCCAGTTCATCTTCGGCCTGCAACAGCGCGCCGCCGACTTTCTCCAGGTTTGGCGCCAGCCATTCCAGCATGTCACTGGCCGGGGTGATCGGATAGGCGGCTACAAAGCGCACTCCGCCACGCAGGGCGCCCAGGCCACTGGCCTCGTTACCACTGATATTCCAGCGTTCGCCGGTGGCTACTTGCCAGTTTTTCGTCAGTGGCATTGAGCCGGCTGGGATCAACTGCATACCGGCTTCTATCGCTGCCAGCGAAGTCGATATCACGTCCTTGCCCTTGGCGCTTAATGTCTTTTCGATAGCCTTATTCATGGTGTCCACCGACAGGCCGAGCATGGCTGCCAGCACCCCAAGGCCCACCATGTTGACGCGTCCATTCTCAATCGTGGCTGCTGTGTGCTTCAGTGGCAGACCGAGAAATTCGGGCTGCTGATCGCTGACCTCATCCGGCGGCTCGCCGACCTCGGGATCACTAATAACCTGGCTATCGTCATGCAGCGGAATCTCGTCTACGAAGCGCTTTACCTTCAGCCAGTCGAGCGCCAGCCATAGATCAAAAGCATCGCCCGGACCGCGTAGTTCGTAATCGGCGAAACGCAGCATCACAGCGGACTCACCACCACGAATCTGCGGCCCGGCTGAACGTTGCATGAGACCATAAAAACCAGCCTGTGCCATGGCTTCAAGCAGGATCAGTCCGGTGGTTACAGCGCCGCTCCCACCCGAGCCGGTAATCGCGATAGAGATTTTATTGTGTTGTGCCATGTACAGCGATTATGACGGTACGGCATCATTGATCAAGGTGAAATTACTTTGTTGCGTATCGATAACGTTGCGTATCTCGAGACTATCCTTATCGACACGCCAAGGCGATCCTGGTTATTGCCAAAGGCATCAATGAAATGAATGCCTTGGAAGAAGAAAAGATACTAGGAGTTTTTTGCCGTCTAAAACTGCTCATGTGAAGCTGATGTTCGGCGGCCTGTGATACCAGTTTGTGAAGTAATTTATCAAGAGTCTGCTAACGCGGATTCATTGAATATAGGTAGGATCAGGCACACACTGAATTAGTGCGCATCGCGATCTTAATATGATGAGCTCGCGGTGAGGTGTCATTAATACAATAATGACTATTGAACAATCAATATCAACTCGCCTGCTTATCAACTACAATTGCCCACGATTTTCCCACATATATGCGGAGCTATCTACAAACTGTCAGCTGGATTCGGCTCGTTAAAATACGCTGATTTACAATATAGCGAAACTCATCGTTATAAACGATTAACGTGTGAGTTTGCTGCAGATCGTAAACGGATTACAATAAAACTTAACAGACTATTACCTTACTTGTTCAATGCCTTCCCGCCAGAAAAAAAGCCATGGTAAAACTGCGCAAATCGAGTTTGCGGATGTGACGCTGAGAGATGGTCATCAATCTCAGTGGGGAACCATGATGTTGATTGATGACCTGGTTTCAGTTGCGCCATATCTAGCAAAAGTCGGGTTTTCTTCATACGAGGTATTTGGTGGCGCAACCACCCACACCTCCATCTTGAAGAAAGGTGAGAACCCTTTTACCAGCCTGGAAAAAATTCGCGAAGCCATGCCCGAGGCAATGTTTTCCATGTTGCTGCGCGGCCAGAATGGTGTCGGCTATAAATACTACTCCGACGATGTCATCCGCCACTTTGTTCAACAGGCTGCTGAATTTACCCGTATGGGTACCATATATGAAGGCGTCAATATCTTCCGAATTTTTGACGCGCATAATTACCTGCCGAATATCCGTATCGCGATGGACGAAGTGATCGCCCTACAAAAGTCCGGAAAAAATGTAAACGCACAGGGCACGATTTGTTTTTCAATCTCAGAAAATCCCTACGTAAAAGTTGGAGATCTTGTACGGATGGGGCAGCAAATGGCAGACATGGGCGCTCACTCTCTCTGTGTTAAGGATATGGCGGGTCGTGCCGTACCAGAACAGGCGGACGCACTGATCCGTGGGCTCGCGAAAACGGGACTGCCTATTGCGTGGCACTCGCATACAACATTTGGTTCACATGCGGCCACGCTTGCGGCTATACGCGCAGCGATTGATCTGAAAGCTAAACTCACGGTCGATACCTGTTTGCTTGGACTCAGTGGCGGCTACAGTCACATAGATGCCGAGGCGCTGATCTATGCAATGAAGCAGGATGACGTGCTGAAAAAACACATACCTGATATCAATATTGAAGCGCTACATGAGGCGCAGGCGGTTCTGCTCAATATGGTTGGTAAATATGCCGCCTATGAACTGGCGCATGACCCGGACATGATCAGGGCAATGAAAAAAGGGCAGGTGCCAGGCGGCATGATTACGAACCTGATACGCAATGTGAGTGATCAGACGGGTATGAGCAGAATGAACGAGGGATTTGGATCGGTTTTGATGCAGGCAATTGAGGAGTTTGCCGAAGTCCGTGAGGACGTTGGCTACCCTTCTGTGGTAACGCCCTCGTCGCAATATGTTGGCACGCAGGCCGTATTCAACGTCATGGAAAAACGCAGGGTTGAACAAGTGCTTGCAAAGGTAAAATCAGAGATGGGTTCGGTAGCCTACGAGGCCGCGCTTGAAGCAGCAATGGAGGCAGCACGCTACACAGGCACAATGGTTCCGACATTTGCGGAAATGGCACTCGGACATCATGGGCGATTGCCGGGTCCGGTAAAGAATCGTGTGCTTGACCTGGCGCGAAAGAAAAGCAAGTTGAAGCGTATTCAATATGCAGGTGAAGAACCCGGAGAGGAGACTTTCCGTGCGGCCGAACAACTACCACCAGGTTTGCCCGATGCAGAGCAGATTCTTCTTCAAAACAATATCGATCCAACAACCCCGGATGGGCAGAAAATGCTGGCATTGGCTGCACACTTCCCGAATGACTTCGACAAGATTGTCACCCCGATTGATCCAAGAAAAGAGATGCAGCCGTATCCGCAAGCGGTCGAATTACCCAGAGTCTCTGAAAATGAGTGCGCCGCACTGGGTGATGTAGTTGATGCCGTTGGTGGCCAGGCAGCCATCAATGAATTTGTTCGGCGGATTGGTGAGCTCACCCGATTCAGGGACACTACATACGAGAACCTGGCTGATTCCAGTTTTGCCGTGTTTGAAACCGAAAAGGTTTCTGCGAGATGGCACGAGATGATGCAGAAACTTAAAGAAGCCTACCATGGTGCATTATGGATCGGAGTATGCACCGCACTGAAGGATTATATTGGCAAGGAGATCAGGAAAAGGGGTTTTGATGAATTGATCTTCAAGGAGCTTCAAAGCCGCCTTGATAAGCAGACCCAGGAAAGCGAGGCATAGCTGGCAACACCCGAGCTCAAACCAGGTTTCAGTTTTTATAAACACCTTCCCCCAAAGACTTCGCCGTCATCAACGTTCTTGCGTAGATGATTGATGAGTAGATCCATTGACTCTCAGTCGGTCAGTCGTCCCCAAATGACTCCTGGTTTTATATGTAACTTTACCTCATAGCGTAGAGAATCCCATAGACAGGGTAAACGCAGATTAGCCAGGGGGACTATTGGCGGTAATGCGCGTTGATCCAGTGCATTTACTCAAATTAAAAATAAGGCTCAAGTATAAAAATTTGACCAGAGTCAATTAAGCATTAAACACTTGCAATTTCTTACCCGCCAAGTCAAATCGTGTACTATTTTCGTAGTGGATAGGCCATTATCGGGGCGCCTCTATGAAGATACTGCTCAGCATATTTCT
>JBFFRZ010000011.1:0-19511 GCA_041572715.1 Gammaproteobacteria bacterium | reverse complement strand
GGTTCGCCGGCCATTGTTTGTGCGCCTCGAGCAAAGCAATCACCGTCTATTGATTCCCGCTCCTGCCAGCAAAGAGGTCGTCACCAGGCGGGGCAACCTTCTGTAGAGAGCTCATCCATTTCATACCCATATTGGTGCGCCGGCGGACCATATTCGCACCATAATCGTGCATGTGTAGGCCAAATATGCTGAAAAGTCTGAATACAGCCGTGTTATCGGGGTTGGCACGTTTGCTGCTTTAGTTTGTGGCAGAGCATCGGCCAACGGCGGTCAATAATCATTCAGAATGATTATTTCACCTATTAAGGCCAAAGCCTGAAAACTGATCAATGTTGGAGATATTGAAAATATGAAAAGCAAACTGGAATACATTTGGCTCGACGGTTACAAACCTACCCAGAGCCTGCGCAGTAAAACCATGGTCCGTTCCGATTTCGGCGGCACGCTGGAAGACTGTCCCATGTGGGTGTTCGACGGCAGTTCTACCGAGCAGGCTGAGGGCAGTGCGTCTGATTGTTTACTTAAGCCTGTCATGATCATCCCTGATCCCGGTCGCAAGAATTCTTACCTCGTCATGACCGAGGTTCTGAATGCTGACGGTACCCCCCATGCCTCCAACGGGCGCGCCACCATTGATGATCATGATGATGATTTCTGGTTTGGTTTCGAGCAGGAATACTTCCTGTGGGATCCAACTACAAACCTGCCTCCGGGCTTCCCGCCGGGTGGCTATCCTCCACCGCAGGGCCCTTACTACTGTTCGGTCGGCGCACGCAATGCCTATTGCCGTGACTTGATCGAAGAACACCTGGACTTGTGTATTGAGGCCGGTCTCAACGTCGAAGGCATCAACGCCGAGGTGGCTGCGGGTCAATGGGAATTCCAGATTTTCGCCAAAAGCGCCCCGCGCGCCGGTGATGAAATCTGGCTGGCGCGTTACCTGCTGGAACGTACCGCAGAAAAATATGACCTTGCTGTCGACTGGCATCCCAAGCCGCTGGGCGATACTGACTGGAATGGCTCCGGCATGCACGCCAACTTCTCCAATTCGCCGATGCGTGAGGAAGGTAACGAAGCTATTTTTGTCAAGATATGCGAAGAATTTGGCAAAAACGTTGGCGCCTGCATCGGTGTCTATGGCGCGCATAACGAGCAGCGCCTTACCGGTAAGCACGAGACCCAGTCCATCGACCAGTTCAGTTACGGTGTGTCTGATCGTGGTGCATCTATCCGTATCCCGGTCAGTACAGTTGAAGACGGCTGGAAAGGTCGACTTGAAGATCGCCGTCCGGCATCCAACGCCGACCCATACAAGGTTGCCGCTATTATTGTAAAGGTAACCAAGGAAGCCCTGGCCTAAACCAGATCTTTCGGGTTCAAATCAAAACCGGTGCGGGTGTCCGCGCCGGTTTTTTTACCTTGGTCATCGCCTGCGGGGTTTGAGTTCGCTAAGCCAATCCTGATCCAGGGTAATAATCACCTCGTCCATTGTTCCAGGGCGTGCAGCAGGATCCTTGTTCAAACATTTCAGGCATAGCTGTTCCAGTGATTTTGGCACCGGGTATTTGCTGATGTCAGATGGTCTGGGTGGTTCATCTTTCTGTACTGCATCTGTAATCTCGTAGACTTTATCGCCATCGAACGGCGTGCGTCCTGTAAGTACTTCGTATAGTACTGACCCGTAACTGTAGATGTCGGTACTGTAATTAATATCCGGGTCACGACGAATTTGCTCGGGGGACATATAACACAGGGTGCCCTGTGCTTTCCCATGCCCGGTCATCGATTTGTCCGAATCGACCAGATGTTTTTCCTCATGATCGTTTTCGTCAAATGAATGTCCCTCCTTGTTCCAAACCTTGGCAAGCCCCCAGTCCATTAACAGTACTTCCCCGTAAGGACCGATGAGAATATTTTCCGGTTTGATATCGCGGTGCGCGACACCATGCGTATGGGCATAGGCCAGTGCCTGCGCAATCTGCTGAATTACCTCGATCAGCTGGGTGAGGTCATAACGCTCCCGGTAATCCATCACTTCACGTAGCGTATAGCCGTGCACGAGCTTCATGGTGAAATAATAGTGTCCATGGATGTCCCGCCCGATCTCGTATGTAGGCACGGTATTCGGATGTTGCAGCATGGCTGAAACCCGTGCTTCGCGCAGTAATCGCGTTCGTTCTATTTCATCATCCACAAATTCTGAACGCAGTGTCTTGTAGACGATTACCCGGGATAAATGCATGTCCTTGACTGCATTGATCAAACATTTCCCACCTTTGGCAATCGTGCTGAGGAAGATATATCTTGTATTCGGGTTGAGTACCTCGGGGAGCGGGCGATCAGTGTCTTCCATAAAGACATCGCGATATTCCTTGGGAGGCTCCTGAAACTTGAGCATACGCGGCCTGTTCAGTAACTTGTTTGAGTTCAGTTTAGCATCCCTGCTGCAGCCGGTTCGCGATTAGTTACATGCTTGCTGACGTAGCCTGCAAGGGATTTACGAATAAAAAGTCGAGTGATACGAGCCAACCGCATTCGAGAGTCATGGGGGCTCGTCAGGAGAACCTGACCCTGATCTCCGAGACGATGTCGTCATTGCGGACAAGATCAGAGAATCTAGCCTGCAGATCTTTGGCTTGCACGGCACCCGCTTCAGGCAGTGGCAGTAGTACCTCCACTGCAACCTTGCCATCCAGGTAGTGAAGATCAATTTCCTGAATATCCTTTGCCTGGGGGATGTCCGCCCACTTGGTGGACAGGCTGGCGAGCAGTTCTGATCTTAATGGCAAGTGGCTGTTCAGGGGTGCCTCTTCATCGTCTTCGGGATCTATATGGATAGTGACGTCGTGCATATGCTGGACACGGTTCTTTAGCTTGTACTCTACGGTTTCGGCTATCTGGTGGCCCTCGGAAACGCTTAACCGGGGACTGACCTGGATATGTGCGTCAACCAGAATATTTGAGCCCATTAGTCGGGTTCGAAGCATATGCAGGCTGACGACCCCGTCGGTGCCGGTAATGTGATCAATGATCTGCTGCTGGGTTTCGTCGTCCACTGCGGTATCGACTAGTTCCTTGACGCTGTTGCTGACCAGTTGCCATGCGATATGGCCAATCATCATGGCGACGATAAAAGCCGCGATGGCATCGAGTATAGTGTATCCCGCCATTGCGCCAACAATGCCGATTAGTACAACCACCGATGAAATCGCGTCAGAACGGTGATGCCAGGCGTTGGCTTCCAGCAGTTTCGAGTGAATTCTGCGGGCAACCGTCATGGTGTACTGGTACAACCATTCTTTACTGGCCAGGGATACCACTGCAATGATGATGGCGAGTATGCTCGGTGACAGCAATTTGTCAGGTACCAGACTGCGTTCTACTGCATCCCAGGCAATGCCGATCGCCACGATCATTAACATTACGCCGAGTACCACCGTGGCGGCAGTTTCAATTCGTGCATGGCCATAAGGGTGCTCGTCATCCGCGGGTTGCGAACCGTGCTTGGAGGCGAGTAACACGACAAAATCGCTTGCCAGGTCAGACAGCGAGTGGATGCCATCTGCCAGTAGCGCCGCAGAATGCCCCGTGATGCCGACGATGATTTTACAGAAGGCCAGCACCAGGTTGACAATGGCGCCGACCCAGGTAACCCGCTGCGCATCATTGATACGTTTTGTATGTGCTTCGCTCATGCGACTTCACCGACACGGATGACGATCTCGATATCATTGTCGTGTTCAATAATATGCAGGACCTGGTGGCCGTTGATGCGACACCAGGCAGGTATGTCCTGTTTCATGCCAGGGTCTGTGCCGAACACGTGCACAAGGTCGCCATTGTTGTATTGGGCGATAGCATCCTGCGTACGGATTACCGGCATCGGGCAAAACAGGTGCCGGGCATTGATCTCATATTCAGCCACAGATCGTCTATTGTTCGTCGCTATCTTTAATGTGAGACAGTAGTCCTGAGATCACGATATCGGTGTAGCCCACTATACCGATGATCTTTCGGTTTTCTATAACCGGTGCCCGCGCGATGCCAAACGTTTCAAACAGTCTTGCACAATATCGAATATCCATCTGCGGATCGACGCTGATCACTGGTTTGGTCATGATTTCATAAATATTGACCCGATCCGGAGAGCGGTCACGGGCGAGGATATGCTTTGCGATATCGGATAACAGCACTATACCGTATTCGTCATCATCGTGGCGTTTGTCAATAATGAAACACTTGGTCTCTATATGTTCCGCATTTCTCAGCGCCTGGCTGACTGTAGCCAGTCCATCAACCATATTAAAATGCTGGTTCATTACGTCGCGTACGCGAACGATTTCTTCCTGAGTCATATTTCTTCCTCCACGGTGGCCGCCAGCGAGGCGATTTGCTGGCTGACACCAACAACGTCTTCAACATCGATAATAAATGCAATGCCTGAGCCGGGTTGTTCATCAAATTTTCCGGCTTCGGCAATACTTTCCAGTATCTCTCTGCTCATGTGTTCCTCGACCAGTAACATGACAATGTCACGCTGCGTCTCCAGCGTCAGGCCAAGAAAGGTTTTCGATTCACTGAGGCCTTCGCCACGGGCATTACTGATCAGCGTTGACCCTGTCGCGCCCTTCTTTCTGGCGGTTTCCATAACTATCTGGGTTTTGGAATCTTCGACAAAAGCAATTAACAGTTTGAAGTGCATGGTTAATCTCCTGCGTTGGAACGGGCTCTTCGTGATTGCCATTCGGCCAGCTGGGCATAGGCAATTACAGACATAATGGGGAAAAGACTGGCAAATGCGATCAAGCCAAAGCCATCCAGAAGCGGGCTGCGGCCCGGTATGGTACTGGCGAGACCGAGTCCAAGTGCCGCAACCAGTGGCACGGTAACCGTAGAGGTGGTTACGCCGCCGGAGTCATAGGCCAGGGCAATGATAATCCGCGGTGCGCGCGTCGTCTGAATCATCACCAGTATGTAGCCGGTGATGATATACCAGTGCAACGGTGTGCCGGTAACAATACGATAAGTGCCAATGGTTATGCCGACCGCGACGCCGATCGCTACCGCAACCCGTAAACCCCATACGCCGATGGCGCCTGCGGAAACCTGGTTGGCCATCAGGGCTACAGCCAGTAGTGATGGTTCAGCGATGGTAGTTGAAAAACCAATGGCAAAGGCAAACAGGTAGACCCAGCGATAATCCCACCAGTCCAGTTCGGTTACCTGGTCTGCAAGATGTGTCAGACCGTGGATAAATTCCGGGTTGGTTAATTGTTGTGCCATGAGTTTGCCCAGAGGGAAGAGCGCCAGCTGCAGGCCGTCCAGGAAGAATGCGAGGCCGATCAGCACGTAAACAAAGCCAATCAGTATCTTCTTTAAATTGGGCATCTGTTTTCTCAGCACAAAAAGCTGAAAGCCAAAAATAATCAGCGCAATCGGCAGCACATCCAGTATGGTGCTGAGCAGGGTTCCCAGCAGGTCGGTTATCCAGTGCATCAGATCAGCATGCCGTAGGCCATGACAAAAATCATGGGTGTGAGTGAAGCGAACGCAATAAGGCCAAAGCCGTCAATCATCGGGTTACGGCCCTTGATCGAAGAGGCGAGGCCCACGCCGAGTGCAGTGACCAGCGGTACCGTGATGGTTGATGTCGTAACGCCACCGGAGTCATACGCGATGCCGATAATCTCTTCCGGGGCAAATATTGTCATGATAACAACCCCGCAGTATCCGCCCAGTATCAGGTACTGAATAGGCCATCCCTTGAGGATTCTGAAAACACCCACGATCAGTGCGAAACCTACGGAGACTGCCACGGTCAGCCTGAGCCCAAAGGCATAATTCTGGCGGGCAGATTTTGTGTCTTCGATCGCGTTACCCTGGGCGGCAATGGCTGCTGCCTCATCGGCGACGGCGATCAGTGCCGGTTCGGCGATGGTGGTACCAAACCCCAGCGCAAAGGCAAACAACAACAGCCACATTAGGCTGCCTTTGCTGGCAAACTCATAGGCCATGGTCTCACCAATTGGAAACAGTCCGGTTTCCAATCCATGCACAAACAGGGTCAGGCCAACGATTATGAACACGGTACCGACAAAGATTTCAGTAAAATCGGGTATGGGTTGCTGGATGACGACCAGCTGGAAAAAGCCAACAACCAGGATAATCGGCATCAGGTCACGCAGACTACCCAGCAGGGATTTACAAAGCAGAATAAATTGCTTCATCGTCTGTTGGGGCAGGCGTTGCCCGGCTAGAGGTACCAGTCACTGGGAATTTCTGACGCTCCCATGGGTTTGACCGACAGGCATCGTTCATGCCCATCGGGAGAAGTCATCATGACATCAACCTCATCGGCTGATTTGCCCTGGCTGAAACGGGCAGTAATCCTGGCGGCGAGTTCAATATCATCGGTATTGGGTTCACCATCCAGCAGTACCAAAGGTCCGGCGACCCCGCTCGTTCGCAGGTAGGGAAACTGCTTGCGATAACCGCTGAGGAAATTATTTTCACCCTCTTCACGCCCTATGATTATTTTAAAACGGTCATTGGGTCGCACGTGGCGCCCTACCTTGAGTAGCATGATGTCATCCAGTTCATACTGCCTGTTGCCCTGGTGTTGCCACATGTCTCCCAGCCTGGAGGCGTAATTCGGGTCTGTTAAAAAACAGCAGCCGCCGGCTGGCTGGGCGAAATCCTCAAGGTCATAGGCGCGGGCAAGAGCGATCTGTGGTTTGCGGCTTCTTCCGGAGAAGCCGTGCAGCTTGCTCCGGTCTACCCAACCTTCACGTTCCGGCAAGGTCTCAGGCAGGTTCTGTGCACATAGCGGGCGCAGCAGGCGGTCATGGGCGCCGGACTCTTCAGCAATAACGGGCATGGTCTGCTTGCGTTGCGACTTGGGTCGTTGGCCGATGACTTCGCCGGTTATGATGAAATCAAAACCATGTTCATCCGCCCACTGCAGTGCCCTTTTGACCATGAAAATCTTGCAGTCCAGGCAGGGGTTCAGGTTCGCACCGTAACCATGCTTAGGGTTTATGAGGACATCCTTATAGTCCTCGACGATGTCAATAATATGTAGCTTGATACCAAGTTGTTCTGCGGTCCACAGGGCATTATTACGTTTGGGTTTTTGCTGGTCTTTTTTGCGGATGGCGTGGGTGTGGCCCTCAACACAGAACCCGGTATAAAAATTGATGCCTTCGACATGGATACCCTGTTCCTGGATAACCTTGGTGGCCAGCATCGAGTCGAGGCCACCGGAGATGAGGGCAACAGCTTTTCGGGTTTGAGTCATTAAATGCAGCAGGTTGTTCGATCACGGCTTATCTTAACTCACCCGGACAGGTGACTCACCTACCAATGAGATGGGAAACACCTCTACTTGCCGGCATACACAATGCGTAATAGCGCTGGCCAATGTTCCACCCAGCAACAATCATGATCAGCGCCATCGATGATTTTGACCGGTGGGCGGTTGTCGGCCGGGAAACGCGCCAGGTACGCTTCGGTTACATGTCGGTTGATATTGCGGTCATTCTGTCCCGTAAAATGTAGTTGCGGTACCGTTGCCAGTGTCTGCCAGTAATCGGCCGGATTAAGTGACTGGCTAAGGGGGCTGACGCGGTGATGTTGTGTCCACGCCAAGTGGTCCAGGTTGCCGGCGATGGTAACCAGCTGAATAACATCCTGGCGCCGCGCGGACAGCAGCGCGGCAATAGCCGCTCCGCCGGAATAGCCGATCAGGCGCAGCTGGCTTGCACCGAAAAGATGTTTTAGCTGATCCAGCGCCTGGTTGCTTG
This sequence comes from Gammaproteobacteria bacterium, assembly GCA_041572715.1. Classification (GTDB taxonomy): domain Bacteria; phylum Pseudomonadota; class Gammaproteobacteria; order JAJDYQ01; family JAJDYQ01; genus JAJDYQ01. Next base: position 11,709 of record JBFFRZ010000011.1, on the reverse strand, counting down.
CGTCAATAACTTCCCGTGAAAAACGGGCAGATGTCCATAGGCCGGGTTCGCAGGTTTGTTGCCAGATGTATTGGCAAGGTCGCGCCAGGTAAGCGGACGGGTGGTTGTCGAGTAACGCCAGCTGCAGGCCGACGGGCTTGACCGGAGTAGGGTCACCTGATGCCCTGCGACGGCTGAGCCACGCGAGGCCGTCGCCTTCTATGTATACACTGAGGATATCCGTTGTGGTAGCGGCGCCTGGCATAAACGACTGTAATGAAAACGGGCGTGTATCCAGGGTGACGGCTTGCCAGTCATGCCTGGTCGCCAGCTCATGCGCATACTTTCGTCGTGTTTCCGTTGCTGGAGAGACGATACATGCAGATAACACCAGCATGAAGATGGCGGTCGTTAACCTCAACGTGATTTGCAATTGCATGATCTTTTTGACGCTGCCGGTAAGTCGTGAAATCCAGTAAAAGTCTAATCTATCATCGCATAAGCCGTTATACTGTGCGCCGTTTTGACTGATCTCGAATAACATGTCTGTTTCCGATAGCTTTCAGGATTTGATTTTCGTATTACAGCAGTACTGGGCTGAGCAGGGTTGCGTGATCCTGCAGCCTTATGACATGGAAATGGGCGCAGGAACTTTTCACGTTGCCACCTTTCTCCGTTCCATTGGTCCCGAGCTCTGGAACGCGGCCTATGTACAACCATCGCGCCGACCCACCGATGGACGTTATGGCGAGAACCCGAACCGTTTACAGCATTACTACCAGTTTCAGGTTGCGCTTAAGCCTTCGCCTTTAAACATCCAGGACCTGTACCTGGATTCGCTGAAAATGCTGGGAATTGATCCGCTTGAGCATGATATTCGATTTGTTGAAGATAACTGGGAATCGCCCACCCTGGGTGCCTGGGGGCTGGGTTGGGAAGTCTGGCTGAATGGTATGGAGGTCACGCAATTCACCTATTTTCAGCAGGTCGGCGGGCTTGACTGCAAACCGGTCACCGGTGAAATTACTTACGGGCTGGAACGTATCGCAATGTATCTGCAGGGTGTAGAAAGCGTGTTTGACCTGGTCTGGACACAGGGCCCACAGGGGCCGGTAACTTACGGCGATGTCTTTCACCAGAACGAAGTAGAGCAATCTGCATACAACTTCGAACATGCCGATGTCGATTTCCTGTTTCAGCTTTTTGATCAATGCGAGCGGGACAGCAGCAAGCTGATTGAAGCAGGTCTGCCCTTGCCGGCCTATGAACAGGTACTCAAGGCATCGCACGCGTTCAACCTGCTGGATGCCCGTCATGCGATCTCGGTCACCGAGCGTCAGCGTTACATACTCAGGGTGAGAACCCTGTCACGTGCAGTCGCCCAAGCTTATTACGATACGCGTGAAAAGCTTGGTTTTCCGATGTGTTAGTGCCGACCTGGTCAGGCTATAGCCGCTTTGACCTGGTTTCTGCCCGCCTTTTTGGCCGCATATAACGCGTCGTCAGCGGCCTTGATGAGTACAGAATAATCCTCACTCTCGGCCGGGGCGCAGACCGCCGTACCGATACTGATGGTCAGGTAGCCGATACTGCCTGCACCTTCATGCTCGATCTTTAGCCCACGTACGTCGCGGCGTAATTGTTCCGCCAGTTTATTCACGTGTTTTTTCGACGAGTTGACGAGGATGAGGGCGAATTCTTCGCCGCCATAGCGTGCGGCCATATCACCGGGACGCTGGGCATACTGCTTGAGTATCCCGGCTACTGAAATGAGTGCTTCATCGCCCTGTTGATGGTGATAGATGTCGTTGTATTTCTTGAAGTGGTCTACATCGATCATGAGCAAGGCGATGCTGGTCTGATCACGTCTGGCACGTCCCCATTCTCTTGCCAGCGCGGCATCAAAGCTTCTGCGATTGGGTATGCCGGTTAATTCATCAATTGCAGCAAGCTCCTCGAGGTGGTGCACGGCCCTTTCCAGTTCGCTCATTACCCTGTTGAGCTTTGACTCTGTTTTCTTGCGGTTGGCCAGTTCGATGTTCAGTTCCTGTCTTACCCTTTCGAGTTTGTCCGCCGTTTCCTGAGAGTCGAAACGCAGAATAATGGTTTCCTGCAGGCTGATATACAGTTTCCATGCCGCCATTGTCATGTAGAGCGTATAGATAACGGCCAGCAGGCCGAGCAGCTTCCATATTGTGCCCTCCAGCAGAAAGGCGTGGGCGGCATAGGCCATCATGATGGGATAGGCATAGCTGTAGAATGCAACAACGTAACCGGCTGTGGTCGTCAGTGCGCCGCCGGCGATGCTGATCAGCAAGACAAATATCAATATGCGTTCCTCTGTGCCCGTGTACGGTAGCAGGAAGGCGACACTGGCCCAGGTAGAACCCAACAGGAAAGCGGTTAAGGTGTATCGCCGGGCGTAGCGCCTGGCATCTTTCTCGCCGAATTGATCTGACGCGATGTATTGCAGGCCGACATACCGAATCAGACTGAAAAGGATTAGCGCGGCCAACCAGCCAAAGAGGATGTAGTCGGGTATGGCGCCGTGGAATATCCAGCCCATTCCGGCCGCCAGGATCAGGCCCAGACGCAGTGCAGCCGGTAGTTGCCGATAAGACATACGTAGCTGTTCCGCAAGAACGCGGGCAGAGGGCTGTAATTTACGTGTGATCTGGTTCATGGAATATTCAGTGCGCATTATATCCGGAACTTTTCTACCTGTTTGTGATTAAAACCTCAGGGCAGCCTATATTTGCCAACGCATGAAATGGTGCTGGCCATATTGTACTGGTTCGGTAATCACTACAGGCGATAGAATGCTGACATGACCAGATCATTTGAAGGTATCCAGCCACGAGTGGCCAGCGGTGTATTCATCGATGAAACAGCAGTCGTCATTGGTGATGTCGAGATTGGTGCAGACTCTTCAGTCTGGCCCGCGAGCGTTATCCGTGGGGACGTAAATTTCATCCGTATCGGTGAGAGAACCAATATACAGGATGGCTCGATCCTGCATGTGAGCCACGATGGGCCATACAAGCCAGGCGGATCGCCACTTCTGATTGGCGATGACGTGACCGTAGGACACAAGGTTGTGCTGCATGCCTGTACCGTTGAAGATTGTTGCCTGATTGGTATGGGTAGTGTGGTGTTGGACGATGCAATAATAGAATCCGGCAGCCTGCTCGGAGCCGGTTCACTGGTCAATCCAGGCAAACGCATTGAGAGTGGCTATCTTTGGCTGGGGCAGCCTGCAAGAAGAGTCCGAGCGTTGTCAGAAAAAGAAAAGGCTTACCTGAAATATTCCGCTGAGCACTATGTCAGATTGCAGCGGCGCTATCAGGTAAGCCCGCCCGCACGCTAGCGGGAATGTAGACTGCATAAACAGTCTGACTACGGAGAAGATAACTGGACAACATTGTTGTCCATTCGTCAGTAATGCGATTGATATAGGTCAAACGGTCAGTTATTTGGACATGAGTTCTTTCATCAGTTCGCCAAGCTGCCTGAATTCATCACCACGGGCACTGCTGGCCCGCCACGCAAGTGCAATTTCCCTGACATAGGTCTTGTTCATCTCGTGCAGCATGACATTAGTGTTTTTCAGTAGGCTCGAGCCCTTCGCCATTTGCGGAATAAAACTGATGCCGAGGTCGCTGTCGACCATCTGCACCAGCGTATGCAGACTGGTGGCGGAAAAACGATTGAGCCGATCCTGGTTTTTCAGTTTCATAGCCGATAACACATGATCACGCAGGCAGTGCCCCTCTTCCAGTAGCAGAATCTCTCCGGGCTTCAGTCGATTTACGCGAAAATCTTGCGGGTTGTCCAGTAGCCGGCTTTTTTTATGGGTGGCGAGCAGGAAATGATCCTCAAACAGTGGCATGGTCTGAACATTTTTCAGATCGTAAGGCAGGGCGATCAGAATGACGTCCAGGGAGCCATTGGTAAGTTCCTCGTAAAGTGACTGGGTTTGTTCCTCTCTCAGGTACAGGTCGAGTTTTGGAAAAGACTTGCGTATGCCGGGCAGGATCTTTGGCAGCATAAAAGGCGCAATTGTAGGGATGGCGCCCAGTCTAAGATCGCCCGACAGGGGGTCGCGTTGCTCATTGGCGATGTCCACCAGTCCTTCGAGGTCGAAAAGACACAGGCGGGCCTGGGCCGCTATCTGTCTGCCGATCGCGGTGAACGTGACCGAGCGGTTGGTACGATCGACCAGTTTCACATTGAGGTTGGATTCGAGCTCCCGGATGGCAACACTAAACGCGGACTGGCTAACGAAACAGGCTTCAGCTGCATGACCAAAATGCTGTTGTTTCTCCAGTTCAACCAGATAACGCAGTTGCTTGATCGTTGGTAAGCTTGCCATGGTCAGAAATCGGAATTAGTTATCAGAAGTCTGATTATGATCAATTTAATTAAAGAGTTACAGGTGCAAATCCGTTATTTCAGTGCCTGGTGAATCAGCGCGATATGTGTGCCATACCAGAGCGGCGCCGAGACCGTCTCCGCAGCATCGATATCGGTCATGCTCATTACCTGCTGTTTCAGCATCGTGTCTCCCTGTTCCACCGCGATATCCAGCAGTACCCGTAACAGGGTGGCTGAAGGTGAGGGCATGGTGGCATCGGCCAGAACCAGCTCGCGTGCATTATAGGGAATGACTAGGGACTCTGAGAGCTGCCAGCCATTCTGATTATGAAAACGTTTCAGCCCGGCCAGGGCGATAGCGCGGGCATGCTGCCAGGCCTGCTTGTCACCTGAAGCCCTGGCCCAGGAAACGATACCCCGGCTGACATAGGCATAATCCTCAAGGCTTACCCGGCCGCCGGTTTTTGCCTTGTCCAGCGAACGGTACAATTGTGTGCCATCCCAGAATTCCGTCGCGAGCAACGCGTAGAGTTTTTGCGCGGCCTGCTGGTACCTGTTTTCCCCTGTATGTAATGCGACCTGGCTGATGCTGTGCAGAAACAGACCGTTCCACGCCGCAAGAATCTTTGGATCAGCAGGAAGGACCCTTGTTTGCCTGGCTTCGAATAATTTCTTTTTGGCGCTAGTGAATATCGCTTCTGCTGATTTTGCAGGCAGCCCCATAGCCGAGGCGGCCTGAGTGATGGTCATGGTGTATTTAACGTGATGTCCGGCTTCAAGATAAGGTGAGCCCTTTGCTCCCCATATTTCGCTGACCAGCTGGAGTTCTTTTTCATCCAGAAGCTTTCCAAGCTCATCCATTTGCCACAGGTAGTAGCCTCCCTCGACATTTTTATCGTCCACCGCGGAGAGGCTGGCGATATAGCCCGGGCCATCATGGCTCATTTCGGACAGGACGAAGTCGATGGTATCCAGGGCAACCTGAAGGTAATCATCATTCTTGAACACCCGGGATGCCTGCAGGTAGATAGCTGCTAACTGCGCATTGTCATACAGCATTTTTTCGAAATGCGGGATGTCCCACGCCGGGTCCACGGTGTATCTGAAAAAGCCGCCACCGACATGATCTCTCAGGCCCAGCCGGGCCATTTGATCCAGGGTCAGCTTGAGAAAATTTTCCAGTTGCTGGTTGGGAAAGCTGGCCTGCATTTCCAGTAAGCTCGACAACTGCGGCGACATGGGGAATTTGTTCTGGTCCCCAAAGCCTCCGGCAATCTCGTCAGCATACTCCATGGCCTGTTTGACCAGTAGCTGCGCGATTATCCTGTCCATCCCTGTCTCTGGCGGTTTGCCGGAATGGGTCTGTGGTGTTGGCTGCATGGACTGGAACGCGGCCAGGGCTATTTTTCTGAACTCCTGTTCCTCGTCTTTCCACCGCTGGTTCAGTTGCACGAGTAGCTCCGAAAAATTCTGTTTCGGCAGGTAGGTCATACCGACCAGCGGGTAGCCGTCCGGTGTCAGAAAAACATTGAGTGGCCAGCCGGCCTGGCCGGCTGTTTTTTCAGTGAAGTCAATTAGCCAGCTGTCCAGGGCCGGCTGTAGCTCACGGTCGATCTTTACCGGGATGGCAAGCTGGTGCAGTAATTCGGCAACTTCTTTGCTTGAGAAGCTCTCACGTTGCATGACGTGACACCAGTGGCAGGAATAGTAGCCACTGGAAATGAAAATCAGCTTGTTTTCCCGCTTTGCTTTTTGCAGTACAGCTTCTGACCAGTCCTGCCAGGCGACCGGGTCATTACCATGCAGAGCGAGATAGGCCGAGGGGTGGTTTTTCAGCTGGTTAGCCAGGCCGGTGGTTGCGCTGGCCTGGACCGACAGCAATAGCACTCCTGAGATAAAGAAGCCGATACGCAAGGTTGTGAGCAGTAGTGATTTACCGGTGACCATCAGGGGCCTTCGTCGTCATCCCTCTTTACATAGTCATCCGCGGTGTCTGTTTCCGCATCAGTCTGATCGTGCTCGCCCGGCTCTTCTCCATCTTTGCGGTCAGAATCTTCGCGCTCCTCTTCCTCCTCCTCATCTTCTTCTTCCCACTTGGCGGCCTCATCGATCTCGGCCTCCATTTCTTCCCAGGTCAGCGGCTTGTAGTCATCGGGATAGGCGGAAGCCGTATAACCTTTTGGAGCAGCGGAGGCTTTGCTCGTCTGGGCAGTGGCAGCGGCGCCTGCCGAAGCAGCAGCGGCCCTGTAGGTGCTGTGACTATTGGTGGCGATTTCCTCGTCGTCTTCCTCTTCATCGTCGCGGGGTTTGATAAGGATGCGTGACATGATGATGCCGCACTCGAACAGGAACCACATGGGCAGGGCCAGCATGACCTGAGAAATAATGTCGGGGGGTGTCAGCAGCATGCCGACAACGAAAGCGCCAACAATGATATACGGTCGTTTTTGGGTCATTGATTCAGCAGTCGTGACGCCCATGGCGATCAGGATGATGGTGGCGACAGGTACTTCAAAGGCCAGGCCGAATGCAAAAAACAGGGCCAGCACAAAATCGAGGTACTTGTTGATGTCAGTCATCACAGCAACCCCTTCCGGGGCGACGTTGACCAGAAAATTGAAGACCAGCGGGAAGACAATAAAATAGGCAAAGGCGATGCCGGTATAGAACAGAACGATGCTTGAAATGAGTAAGGGCGTCGCCAGGCGTTTCTCATGTTGGTAAAGGCCGGGCGCGACAAATGACCACGCCTGGAAGAGCAGGTATGGCATGCCTACCAGCACGGCTGCATACAATGCCATTTTAAGAGGGGTCAGGAACGGGGAGATGACCTCCACAGCGATCATGCTCGAGCCAGCAGGCATGTGGGCGAGCAATGGGGTTGCCAGGAAATGGTAGATTTCATTGGCGAAGGGAAACAAAACAGCGAATATGACGGCCAGCACGATCACTGTACGTAACAGGCGGTCGCGCAGCTCCAGCAGATGCGTGATGAATCCGGCTTCAGTTTTTTCGGATTCTGGATTGTTTTCCGTTTGACTCACGGTAATGTCTGGTCTGCCTTTGCATTGCCGGAGGGCTCTTGCTGGTTGTCTGTATCCTGGTCCTTTTCAGGCGTGAGCTTGCTGACCTCCTCAACAGGCTTGTTGAGTTCGCGCTTGATATCACTGGAAACCTTGCGGGTCTCCTCGATGATCTCGTACACATCACTCATGGCTTCCTGCTTGTTCAGCGCCTTTTTCAATTCATCTGCGGCAAGCTCCTGGTCAATTTCGGCCTTCACTTCACTAACCATGCGCTTGGCCTTGCCGACCCACAAGCCTGCGGTGCGGGCGAGACCGGGTAATCGCTCTGGACCAACCACGACCAGCGCAACCATGAGTACGAGGATGATTTCCCAGAAGCCGAAATCAAACATGCGGTTAACTACCTGTTGGCAAAGATGGGTGCGGTGCTAATTCGGCAGCGCGGTCTTGGAGCTAGGCTTCTTCCTTCTTTTTGGTCTTGGTTTCATCTTCATCAAAGGTGCTGTCAGCCATGTTTTCGAGTGACTCGGTCGTTTTTTCCTCGTCTTCACCGTCTTTCACAGATTTCTTGAAATTCTTGATCGCACCGCCGAGATCAGAGCCCACATTACGTAGTTTCTTGGTGCCGAACAGCAGAATGACAATCAGCAGGATTAAAATAATTGAACCGGGGCCAATACCACCAAAACCCATCTTCCTTCTCCTCAAATAATGTTTATCTGATGCATAATACCAGAATGAAGCAGTTACGGAATCCATTCCTCATAAATCAGTTGGCTGAGAATGATCGGGGTTATGGGGGCTCATGGCACAGATTACGGAGTCGAAAGTGCAGGATGAGCATGGCATTGGCGAGGAAAAGCTGAATGACCCGGAAACCAGGCCCGTGCAGGGGGGTGAGTCATATGCCGTTTGGTCTCAACGAAACTTACCGATCAATCACTTTCACTTTCGCCAGGGAAGACACTTCCCTGGTTCTTTTCAAATCGGGTTGTCTCATCGTATTTGTCGATGCCGTTATCGGAGAATCGGTGTGGATACCGCAAACAAGCCATTAGCATACACGCCTTCATGCGCCGTGAGCGGCTGCCGGTTAAAGCATTCTCCGGTGCTGGTTTAACGTAATGCCCGATCGCTTCTACATCGTCGATGTATTTGCCGAGCAGGCCTATGCAGGCAATCCGCTGGCAGTGGTTACCTGCGATGCCTTCCCTGCCGCTGATACCATGCAGAAGATCGCGGCTGAGACAAACTTCTCTGAAACTACCTTCGTCATCACCAGACCCGAGATGGATGGCGGTTATCGAATGCGGATATTTACCCCCGCCAGGGAGATCGAATTTACCGGCCATCCACTACTGGGCAGCGCCTGGGTCGTTCGCGAATTCCTGTCTGCATCCCGGCAGAGTTCAGTTCAACTGAATACACCAGTAGGTGCTGTACAGGTTGATTTCGAGCAGGCGGACAGCGGTAATGAGGTAACATGGTTTACCGCACCACAATTGTTGCCTGGCAAAGTCGCGCCCATTGAGCCTGTTGCAGCCGCGCTCGGTTTGCAGCCTGAAGATATTGATCTTCGGTCGCCTGTACAGGTTGTCTCTGCCGGCACCTCGGCAATGATTGTTCCGGTAACTGGCTTGGCGGCACTCGAACGGGCGATGCTGAATCTGGATGCATTTGCCGGGCTGGCGCAACAGGGATTTCCACCGCTGCTTTATCTTGTGAGCAGGCAGACCCGGAAACCGGAAAATGACCTGTGTGTCAGGTTCTTTTTCGAGGCGCATGGTGTGCGTGAAGACCCGGCAACAGGTAACGGTGCTGCTTTTCTCGGCAGGTACTTGCTGGAACATGCGACTGATAGCAGTGAATCCATATCATTAAGTATCGAACAGGGCCATGATCTGCGCAGGCCATCATTGATCCTGCTGCAGGCAACTATGGTCAAGGGTGTTGCGCGCGTCAGGGTCGGCGGTCAGGTACTGTTGACCGTGCAGGGACAATTGCATGACTAACGCCAGGCCTGTAATTGTTATGTTCCGGTATACACTGTTATAAGAGGCAGATGAGAAAAACCGACAGAAAAATGGAAAACCAGATCAGGACATCGCTGACTGAAGTCTGTGAGCATGCGCTGGTCCATATACAGGATTTCCAGTGGCTGACCCACCACGTGGACTATCAGCGGTTCCCGGAATCACTACGTGTTATTTGCGTGTTTGATACCAATGAGTCACTGGCGGAGGCATTCAGTCGTGGTGACGATGACAGGTTGAGACAGTTGGTCGACAGGCGACTACAGGATATCGGAATCCGGTTATCGGATATAGAAACCGCAGTCAGCTTTATCTCAGAGGAAAGCGGTAACATCAGAAGCACGGCTATGGGCGGTACCGGCCCGCATTGATTACGGGGGGTAAATTATGAGTGCAAGAGATCCGCATCGTTTTTCGCATGAACTGGATGATGAAGCCACCCGGAGAATCATTAATCGCCTGGAGAGCAGGGCAAAAGACGAGGTGTTCACCCGGCTGTTTCACCAGTATGCGGATGAGCTGGATTTTTCCGGCTCATGCAGAACCCTGGAAATCGGCTGTGGCACTGGTGCTGTCGCACGAGCGCTGGCGAAGAAAGAGCATTTCTCAGGAACCATTACCGGGGTTGACCAGAGTGAGTCCTTCATTAACGCCGCAAGTGAATTTGCCACAGCAGAAGGTGTCGGTGAATACATTGAATTTCAGGTATGCGATGGCCACCGGCTGGATTTGCAGGATGGGCAATTCGATATAGCCATTGCTCATACGCTAATCAGTCATGTTACTGACCCGGCCGTAATTATTCGTGAGCTGGCCAGGGTTGTTCACAAGGGAGGAAAGCTGGTGGTGTTTGATGGCGACTATGCTTCGTTGACCTACTCGATTCCGGACCATGAGCAGGGGCGCCGTATGGACCACGCGCTCGCAACAGCATCTTTCAATAATCCGCTGATCATGCGTGACCTCATCAGTATCTTGCCGAAAGAGGGGTTTAACGTACTGGAGACAAAGGCGGACGTCGTTTCAGAAATCGGCCACGCCAGTTATTTCAAATCTTTCGCGGAAACCTATGCGCCTTATGTTGTCAGTTCAGGATTGATGACAGCAAAAGAAGTGGATGATTGGTTTGCCATGATCAACAAGGCAATGGATGAAGAAACATTTTTTGCTGCCTGCAACTATTACACATATATAGCGGAACGGGTGTAGCTGTATCGGGCTTATTATTTTCGGGCCTTTTATTTATAGGGTCTGGATTTTGGACGCCTCGTTGTATCCTGCGGACCACTCAATGGCGTGTACCTCGGTTTGTATCTCCCGGTTGGTATTGAGCCTTACATAACGGTAAGCTGGTCGCGGTGCTTCTTCCCGACGCATGGTATCTGAGCGGGCCACGAACTGATAACAGGTGGACGGCGTGGCCAGAAGCCGTATATTGGCAAGCTGCTGGTCCACCTCCTGGTGCACATGGCCGGATAACAATAACGAGTTATGCTTGCAGGATGAGATTACCTCCAGTACTTCAGACCTGTTGATCAGACCAAGTTCGTCCAGCCAGTGACTGTCGATCAGTGCCGGCGGGTGGTGGACCGCTATGATGTGAAGCGGCGCCCGACTGGAAGTCATAAAGTCTTCCAGCTGCTGTAACTGTTGTGGGGTAACTGCACCATGGTGCCGTCCTGCAACATGGCTGCTCAGCAGTATCAGATAGATGCTTCCCAGCCTGATGGTTTCAATGCTGTCGTTTGGGCTGGCCGACACCACCTGGCGCAATAACTTCGGCGTGTCGTGGTTGCCCGGGACACAGTACACAGGTTTGTCGCACTGCTCGATAACAGACTGAAACTGTTGGTAGCTTTGTCTGCCGCCAGTCTGTGATATATCTCCGGTGAACAGCAAGAAATCAATTTCCGGGTAACGTCTCAGAGCGTCAAGCATGACCGCTTCAAAACTATCCCTGGTATTAAATCCGTGCATGGTTTCGGCCGGGTCATCCAGCAGATGAGTGTCCGTGATCTGTATGAAACTCAATGGCGCTGTATGGTCGCTAAGTTTTATCTCGTGCATGGGGGGTAGGGATTTGAGTCAGCAGGGGTCGTTGGCATAGGATAATTTTGCGGATAGTCCTGTGCAAGATATTTGGTGTTCATGAGATTGATATAAAATACTGGATGCCTGCGGGTGAATCAGGCGCCATCCTGGGTAAAGTCGAGCCCATGCTTTATTGACTGCTCGGCTTTCATGAGTTGCGCACCCAGGTAGGCTGCATGATCAGCACGTGTTACCCAGTCGTTATT
>JBFFRZ010000010.1:0-20587 GCA_041572715.1 Gammaproteobacteria bacterium | reverse complement strand
GGATAGTGCTCACCTTTCACACGTAAACGGCGGTATCCCTGCAGAACCGCGGGAACGCCGGTCATCTGAAGCCCCGATACATCTTGCATGACGTCGTCGCACATCAGTGTTCCATATGCAAAAAGATGCCTCATCTTTCCCGTCCTGTCGAAAATACCGTTATATACCTGTCTGCTTGCAGCCATTGAAAAAATTGTTACTGAAGATAACCAATTCGGTGCGCTGGCCTTTCGGGGGCCTATCTTCTCGCGCATAATCCTATTTACCATACACTCGTGCAGATAACCTACAGTATGTTAAACAGCCCTTTTACACTTCGGTCATGAGGTAGCACCCAGACCATGGCAGGTCCCTGCAACGCCCCATGTACCAGAGCTGATTGATATCCATGGCAAGCAATGACAACAAGGCCAAGCAAAAAAACTGGTCCTCCAGGGTCACGCATGAAAGCGATGCCCTGGACCTTGAAGCGGGCGTGTTTACCTGGAAGGACCCGAAAAAGATCGCCCGTTCACTGAAACAGTCCGCCGATAGCAGTCAGCGCCGTAAATCCGAGCCCTTTCGCTCCGCGATGTCCATGCTGGTGTTTTACATCAACCGGGCCGGAACCCACCTGGACATTGAGCAGAAAGCGATACTGGAGCAGGCCAAGGATGAACTACGCATACTGTATGGGCGTAAATAAACACGATGACCCGTGCATCTGCCCGTCACTACATGCGGCAAAACCTGCTTCACTCGCTGTTGCTACTGCTCGGCATGTTTACCCTGCTCGCCCTGATCGGCTGGCTAATTCTGGGGGTTACAGGTGTTTTCTGGTCCCTGGGGATCGTAGTTTTTGTCATTATCAGCAGCCGGCGCCTGTCGCCCCGCTTGCTGCTGTATCTGTACGGGGCACAGCCTTTAACGCCGCAACAGGCACCCGACCTGTATGAGCTGCTTGCCCAACTCTCCAACCGGGCATCACTGCCCTATCCGCCCAGGCTATATGTCATTCCCGGTCGCATCATGAACGCCTTTACCATCGGGCAGAACCAGCATACGTGCATCGCCCTGAGTAAAGGCATATTAACCAGCATGAATGCGCGTGAACTTGCGGGCGTACTGGCACACGAGGTTGCCCACATCCGCCATCGGGACTTGTGGGTGATGACGCTGGCCGATGTGCTGAGCCGTTTGACTCACCTGCTGGCACTTACCGGCCTGTTCATGATCATGGTCTATTTACCGATGTTTATCCTGGCGGGAGAGACTATCCCCTGGTTACTGTTCATTATCCTGCTCATGTCACCCAACTTGAGCGCACTGTTGCAACTAGCGCTGTCCCGCTCACGCGAATACAGTGCAGATATCGAGGCCGTTAACCTGACCGGCGACCCATATGGGTTGGCATCCGCACTGGAGAAGATCGAGTATTACCAGGGCGGCTGGGTTGAACGTATTCTACTGCCCGGCCGCAGGCTGCCCGACCCCTCGCTGTTACGCAGTCATCCCAGGACCGAGCAAAGGATCAAGCGAATCCTTGAAATCAGTGGGCAGTAGATCACGCAAAAGTAGCCGGCTTTATCTACATCAGGGTCGTATATTCGAACCTACTTTGCGGGCAAGGTTTGCGAGTAGGCGACAATATCAACAATGTCCTGCATATCCAGAACACCTAAAGCGACCATAGGCACACCGGGCTGACCGTTACGGGTCTTGTGCAGCGTTTCCTGCGGATTTTTCTGTGCAACCGTACCGATATATTCAGGATTGTCGGCGGTCTTGAAGTTGATCTGCTTGCCGTCAAACCCATGGCATACCGCACAGATGGATTGGTAAAAGCGTGCACCGCGTGCCGGATCCCCGTGTGCTTTCTTTGTCTTGTAGTCGATGTACTGCGGCATATCGACCTGTCCACGACTGACGAACAGTGCCAGGTGCTGTACGGCCTTGTCTGAAATCATCTCCGGGGTATAGCGATGGGTATCATCACGAACTATTTTCGCGATTTTGTCTACAGGGGCACCCACCATATTCCTTATGCCCTTGATGCCCGTGTAATGCGAACCGTCACCATAGGCACCGTCCACTCCCCGGTAATCCCAACCATGACACTCCTTGCAACGCCATGTCGAACCGCCTTTTTTCTTGCCGGCCGCCGGATAGGATGGATGGGTTTCTTTTGGCGGATCGCGATATAGCACCTTGGCCCAGTTATCGTAGAGCAGCCCTCCGCGAAGCGTCTCCCAGAACTCGGATACAGCAACCTCGTCATCTGCAACACTGGTCGAGATACCAGACAAACAAACCAGGCAAGCCAAAATTAACAACTTCAGATGACGCAATATTATTCTCATTTTAATCTCCTGTTTGCAGGTAGTTATCATAATTATATCAAGCTGGAGTATAGACCGGATTTACAAAAAAAAGAGTAGCAGGTTTCCATATACGCTTTGGCTTTGCATTGGCCTGATATTATGTAGAATCGGACACACGACCGTTTCACACCAGGAGCACAATCCAATACCCGGCATGCGCTTCTAATTACAAACCGTATTTCGTCCTTTCTTTTTAGCGCGATACAAAGCCTTGTCAGCGGCCTTGATCACATCCATTGGCAGTGGATAGCGCTCACTGTGATCGGCGATGCCGATACTGATGGTAACTGTTACGCCACGAGGATTGGCTAATGATTGCCTTGATGTTTTTCGGCGCTCCTTGCGTGCCGGGTAAAACGACGACTGCTCTACCCGTTGTCGTACTGCCTCAAGGTTGTCCATTACTTCGCTGGCGGCCTTGCTCGGAAAGACGATTGTGAATTCCTCACCGCCATAACGATAGACCTTGCCTCCAGCACCTGTATTTTTTATCCGGCCCGCCACCATGCGCAGCACCTCATCACCGGCATCATGACCGTAGCGGTCGTTAAACTTCTTGAAATGGTCGATATCCAGCATCGCAATCGAATATGTGCCGGACAGTTTCAGTAATCGTTCATTCAGCGCACGCCTGCCAGGCAGGCCGGTCAGGTGATCTATGTAGGCCATGCTCCATGATTCCTGGATCAAGGCGATGAAAAACATTAACAGGCCGACACTGGTCAACAGGCTGGTGACTGGCCCGGCTGCATAAAAATGCAGCACACCGAGCATGGCCAGCAGACTGCCGAACAATGCGCTGCGTTCGGCACCCGGCTGCGCAAAAAGGCGCCCATTCATCACCAGCAGGGTCAGCAACATGAGCAACTGCGCCGGTTGCGTGAAGGTCGTCCAGTGCAATGGCACTGCTTCGATAAAGTGATAACTCATCAGCTTGCTCGTCATCGCCGGCTCAAACCTGATCAGCCCCAGGCCAACCAGCATGGGAACCAGTATCAACATGAAACGAGTGAGACCCCAGCGCGTCAGCACCCCGCGTTCGCGAAGTTCCGAAAACACCAGCAGGTTCAGCGGCATCAACAAACACAGCAACATGTACACCAAACTGGCTTGCTTTCCTGGCAACAATGGCAGACCCCAGGTCAGCAACAGGTAGAGCAGCGCCAGATTTAATGCCGCGAAAAACATGCGACTACGGTTAAATCGCAGGCACAGCGGCAGCAGGACACCCGCAAGCACCAGTGGCAGGTATTTCATGGCGGATAACTGCTCGGCAGACAGCTTTTGTACTTCCGGGTAAGCGAAGTAAACCAGTCCCAGCAGTATTGCGTGGCTGAGCAGGGACAGGATAAAACGTAACACAGTGAGGGTTCTTGTTTTCGGGGTTAGGATGTCTTCAGGCATTATATCCTGAATGTTTCAGGGTCCGTCCATAAAAGAACCGGACCGCCCGATAGCATGAAGAATGCTGCTAGTACGTAAGTGACGACTGGTCGAGATATGCCCCGGGCATAGTCATCACGGTCATCTTAATTATCTACTGAATGATCATGTGCAAGGCGCAAACCGAACACCTTGGAACGACTGTCAGTAAAATGCTTGAATCGTACTACCGAGCGCATATACCCGGGAGCGGGAAAAGTATTCCAGGAACCTCCCCGCAATACACGCTCTTTACAGTTGCCACTCAGCCAGGCGCTGCCATTTTCAGGTGCGCCTTCATAATCAGGATTCCAGCAATCCTGTGTCCATTCAGACACATTGCCACTCATATCATAGAGGCCCAGCCCATTCGGGTTTTTCTGTTTTACCTCATGGGTCTGTTTACCGCTGTTATTCAGGTACCAGCCAAGATCATGACGCCTGTTTCCACCACAATAATTTTCATGTTTACCGCCGCTGCGGCATGCATATTCCCATTCCGCCTCGGTTGGTAGCCGGTATTGTCTGCCTGTTCTGTCATTCAGCTTTTTCAGATAGACCTGAATATCATCCCAGCTGACTTGTTCAACCGGACAGTTGTTACAATTTTTAAACCTTGCAGGATTCGCACCCATGACAGCCCGCCATTGCTGCTGGGTCACTTCGGTTTCCGCCAGGTAAAAGGCATCGATACTGACTCGATGGACCGGCTTTTCAGCCAGGCGGGCATCTTCCGATCCCATCAGAAAACTGCCCGCGGGTATCGCAATCATCCTGCCGGTCAGCTGCTGCGTTCCGGCGTGCGGGCCTTGCGCCAGGCAAGCAGTCACGCCAAAGGCAAGAGCAAGATGGACGGTTAACCTGATGATATGGAGATTTAGCGGCATACGGTTACACATTGAGTATCTCGAATGGTGACAGAAACATGCAACACGAAACAAGGCAGGAATATTGTTCAAATCCGGCCAGCAGTGCGCATTTGGCTGATCATCATACCTGCGTTATACATTCAGGAAGCCCTCCCCCCATATAGCCCGCCAACGGTCAGGCCAATCCTCGTAACCCGGACATCATTCGCAACTTGCGAATTATTTTGAAAACAGGACTGCCAAATTAGAAATCTTTCGTCGAAAGCAGAAGATATCTCATTGATCTGGCTACCAATATTTTATTGGCACACTAGTTGCTGTAACACTACAAACCATTTTGGAGTGGATCATGAATTACCTCAACAACCTGAATGGCCTGATCGGCAAAATGCAGGCCAACGGCCAGTCCGACATCGCTGTCACCAACTTTAAATATAATTTTACCCGCCTCGTTGAGGGCCACCAAAATTTCATTTCCGAAGAAGATATCAGGCCGGTTACCTCATTGCAGACAGAAGACTCGCTGGATGAACTTCACTTGTCTATGGGTAAAGAAGCCCTCGAAAAAACCGTGTTGATCAAATTGAATGGCGGTCTTGGAACATCCATGGGTCTGAACAAGGCCAAATCACTGATCAAGATTAAGGGTGATGAGACATTTCTGGATGTGATCGCAAAACAGGCTATTCATGCAAATATTCCGCTGGTGCTTATGAATAGCTATGCGACCCACGCAGACAGCATGGAATACCTGAAAAAATACCCCGAGCTTGAATTAAACCGCAATCTTTTCAGTTTCGTGCAGCACCAGATTCCCCGTATTACCCAGGAAAATTACGATGCCCTTGTTTCCCCGGACAAGCATAGCGAGTGGTGCCCGCCGGGGCATGGTGACCTGTATCCATCACTTCTATCCAGCGGCACGCTTGAAGCCTTGTTGGACAAGGGTTATGAGTATGCCTTCATATCGAACTCGGACAACCTGGGTGCAGTAATCGACGGGAAAATACTGGGCCATTTTGTAATGAAAAACTTGCCGTTCCTTATGGAAGTTTCCAATCGGACCCAGAGTGATAAAAAAGGCGGACACCTGGCATTATCAAATTCCGGCAAACTACTGTTGCGGGAAACCGCTCAATGCAGGGACAAAGACAAAGCCGGTTTTGAAGACATTAAGACATACCGGTATTTCAATACAAATAATATCTGGATCAACCTGCGCGCCTTAAAAGACAAGCTCGAAGAATACGATAATGTCCTTCCGCTACACCTGATCTGCAACAGCAAGACGGTACAGAACAGTAATCTTGAAAACACCCCGGTGTTTCAACTGGAAACGGCCGTGGGCGCCGCTATCAGCATTTTCGACAAGGCGGAAGCCATATGCGTAAGCCGTGGTCGATTCATACCGGTAAAAAGTACAGCCGACCTGTTACGTGCCCGTTCCAACCTGTTCGTTCTGACAGGCGACTACAAACTCAGGATCAACCCCCGTCTCAAGGGCAATATGCCAAACATAACGCTTGATGAGCGCTTCTATAAGACACTGGATGATTATGAATACAGGTTTGGCTCGGGCGAGCCTGACTTGCTGGACTGCAAAGTGCTTACGATCGAGGGAGATTTTGTCTTCGGCAAAGCCAGCCGTGTTCGCGGTATCACCATCATGAAAAACAAAAATCCTGCGCCTCTGCTACTGCAGGACAATGTCATTTTCTCAGGCATCAGAACTTGGGCGTAAACACGAGCAGCCTGTAAACGACAACAGCTGCCCCGATGTCTGCAGGCAATGGATAACACGCAAATTATAATACTGGCCATGATGCAGGGACTCACCGAGTTCCTGACTGTTTCCAGTTCGGCCCATTTAATCCTGACTCCCATGGTTCTTGGTTACGATGACCAGGGCCTGGCTTTTGATGTAGCAGTTCACCTGGGCTCACTGGCTGCGGTCACACTGTATTTTCGCAGAGAGTTATCTTTAATGACTCACGATTTTTTTCACTCTCTGGGCACTAACGGTGTACAGACGGAAAACTCACGCCTGGCCTGGATGGTGATTATCGGGACACTGCCAATCATTGTGCTGGGCAAGCTGTTACTTAATATCATTGAAGAAGACATGCGTTCAACCATGGTCATCGCCACAACCACTATTTTCTTCGGTCTGGTTCTCTACTGGGTAGACAAAAAGAGCAGAAAAGCACGCACTGAGTATAGTGTTCGTTGGCGTGAGTCATTATTCATTGGCTTGATGCAGGTACTGGCCATCATTCCGGGAACATCCAGATCAGCAATTACGATGATTGCGGCCATGAAGATCGGCCTTACGCGACAGGCGGCATCACGTTTTTCATTTCTGCTGTCGATACCAACCATACTGATGTCCGGCATGCTGTTAAGTTATAAATTACTCAACTCGACGGCTAGCGTGCACTGGGGCGACCTGGCCCTGGGTGTTTTACTCGCATTCGTGGCAGCTTATGCCTGTATCAAGTTTTTCCTGCAGCTTATTGATCGGGTCAACATGACGCCTTTTGTTATCTACCGACTGCTACTGGGATTTATACTGATTGGAACCCTGGTGTAATTCGCTGATAGAGAAAGCCTGAACCATTAACGGCAATTCTGTCGCCATGTGCCATCGTACCTTTAGTTAAATTCATCTGCCTCGATTTGACGATAGACGAAATTAATCATACGGCCTATGCCATCCATGCCTGACCACGTCGAGAATTCATCGAGGTCGGCAACGACCTGATCGCGCATTTCAAAGTCCTGCAGGCCCTCGTCATAATAACGCTTTACGCTATCGTAGAGCGTTGCCAGAAATCGTTTTGTCGCCTCAGGTATCTCACGCCCACCAGTCGGACCATGGCCAGGAATATAAATATCAATGGGTAGAGATAATGCATGATCAATGGCTTTTAATTGCCCCTTGGCGCTGAAGTCTTCGGGGCGCCCGCCGGATACGACTGAGCCATAAACCAGAATATCACCAGCAAACAATATCTTGTCATCAGGGCTCTGAATCATGATGTCATTATCGGTATGCGCCTGGCCTGTATGATGGATATTGTAAACACGACCCGCCAACTCTACTGATTGTCCATCCTGGAGCGCCATGTCGGGCAAAACGGCTTCAGTTCCTACCAGTGTTTTTCCTATTATCTGCGCAAACAAGTCCAGCCATTGCTGGGCCTCACCACTTTTTAGCCGATTAACTGCTTTCTCGTGCGCGTATATCTTGGTGTCCGGGAAAGCTTTACGTAACGCCGCGTTACCCAACCAGTGATCCCCATGCATGTGCGTATTAATGATCGCAACAACAGGCTTATCGGTGACTTCACGTATTTTTGTTACCAGGTATTCGCCGTATTTCAGACTGCCACCGGTATCGACGATGACAACACCAGCATCAGAGACAATAAAACTTGAGTTACTCATAAAACCTTTATTGTTCTTGTCAGGCAACCCATAAACACCGTGCAGAACGTAAACATTTTCAGCGACCTTGGTTACCGACAGCTCGTCAATGCTGTTCGGGATTTTGATTTGATGTGCAGATGCAGAAAAAGAAAGCAAACAAAGCGCAATGAGCATTGAATTTGTTATTCGTGTCACAAGCCGATCCTCTTTTTATATTTGAACCATGATATGCATTTCAGACTGTTTGGGCAATAAGGCGCGAAACCCCCAACAGCCATGCGATCCATAGCCGTACGACCTGGCCCTTTTCAGATCAAGCGACCAACCAAGAGGTGCGCTCATAATTGGCATGGTTATGGCGCTAGCATTCAGCGCTTTCTTGCCTCTGCAACCAGATCTCTGAGTTCTTTTAATTTCTTGTTATCGGGCATCAACTGCATCATCTGATCAATGTGCTTTTGCGCCAGTTTCAGGTCCCTCTCCTGGATGGCGTTCTGAATGATATACATTTTGCGCGTCACTACGTCCTGCAAGCCTTTTTTGGCGATCTGATTACGAGGTTCTATTGTTAAGACTTCACGATAGCGTTCAAAGGCGTTATTACCATGGGGGACGGTCAGCCTGTTGGCTTTCATGTCCTGTTCTGCCTGTTCCAGCAGGGAGTCTACCTTGCTGGATCTGTCTCCAGTTGTTCCGTTTGATTGAACCTCAACAACACTGGGTA
Organism: Gammaproteobacteria bacterium; assembly: GCA_041572715.1. GTDB lineage: Bacteria > Pseudomonadota > Gammaproteobacteria > JAJDYQ01 > JAJDYQ01 > JAJDYQ01. The sequence continues at coordinate 11,783 of JBFFRZ010000010.1, read as the reverse complement.
CCTGCGGAGTAATTGCATCTTCAGGTTTCCCTGACCGGTTCACCAACGCAACCATGATGCTAATAATAATCAGCACCAGAACAGATGCCAGTACAATCCAGATAATCTTGCGTGCGTTTGCTTTCTGCGGCGAATCAAGCTCACTGGTTGTATGGATTATCGTTGTACCATCATCCTGCACGCGGGTTTTCTGTTCCTCTTCCTGCAGCATAGGCGCTGGCATGGTCGCCTCATCAGGATTGACGGCGGACTCAACAGTACCCTCTCGTAATAACTGTTTTTTCCAGGTTGCAATATCCTGAGGACGATGTTGATGCCTGAATTGAAGACCGTTGTCTATTGCCTGAAGAAAGGCCTGGCTGTATCTGCCCTTGCCTGCTTCCAGTGCAGGCACATACGGGTCAGGCTGATCAGAAAGTATCTGCTTGCTGCGAGTCATGGTATCGACCGGTCGCCTGCCAGCCATACCTCGATAAAGTGTGCTGGCCAATCCGTAGATGTCAGTCCAGGGTCCCTGATCTTCACCCTTGGTGAAATATTGTTCAATTGGGGAGTAGCCTGGGGATATCAGCGTGGTCAGGGTTTGAGTTTGTGCTCCGATTGATTGCCTTGCAGAGCCGAAATCAATCAGTACCGGACTGCCGTCCTCACGGATAAAAATATTTGCGGGCTTGATATCTCGATGAATAAAACCGGCATCATGTACGATCTTCAAACCATCGATAATCGGCAAAACAATGTCTAGTAACTCGGTTTGGGAGAGCGTTCCCCGGGTATTGAATATCTCATCAAGCGTCTGTCCCTCTTCATACCGCATGACCATGTAGGCGGCATTGTTTTCCTCGAATACCGCCATAACCCGAACAATGTTGGGATGATCGAATCGGGCTAATGTCCTTGCCTCTGTGATAAACCTGTCGAGCGCCCAGTCATACATTCCTTTCTGGCTCTGGGTAATCGGTTTGACTGACTGGTCGTCAGCGCGTACGGCAAACTCGGTTGGGAGGAACTCCTTGATCGCTACGCGCTGGTCCAGATTATTATCATGTCCCAGGTAGGTGATACCGAAGCCACCTTGCCCCAATACTTTGTCAATGGTGTACCAGTGTATCTGGTGACCAATTTTCAACGCATGATGAAAGCCTTCTTGGCCCATTTTTCGACTAAATGACTGTAACCGAGGGGTTTGTGATTCTTTGGTCAAACAGAGTTTAGTGTAGTCAGCCAGCAATAGCACGTCAGCCATTTCATCTTACAGCAATCAGGAGCACCTTTGCCCTCACGGAAAATACATTTACCGGTTCAAAGTAGCCAATCCAGCATTTATCATAAGGCTCTTTTAACCATCATGATTGCCTGAATGACAAATCCACTGCTCAAACAGTCCGGCCTGCCGGACTTTCCTCATATCCTGCCCTCGCATGTCGAACCGGCAATTGATCACCTGCTGGCTCGAAACCGTGAACGTATTGCGGAGTTACTCGATTCTATTGATGAACCCACCTGGGCAAACCTGATCGAGCCACTGGATGAGTGGGATGACGAACTGGACCGTGCCTGGTCGCCGGTCTCTCACCTGAACGCGGTGATGAATTCCGATGAACTGCGCGATGCCTATAACGCCTGCCTGCCCAAACTGTCTGACTACGCCACCGAGATGGGACAGAACGAGGCTCTGTACAGCGCTTACAAGCGCCTGGCAGACAGTGGCCAGGGACTTAATGAAGCGCAGCGCAAGGTACTGGAAAATGCACTACGGGATTTTCATCTTTCCGGTATTGACCTGCCGGCCGAAAAGAAGGTCCGTTACAAAGAGATCTCGCAGCAACTGTCGCAACTGAGCAGCCAGTACTCGGACAATCTGCTCGATGCGACCAACGCCTGGAGCAGGCATTTCGATGACGTGAGTGCACTGACTGGCCTACCGCAATCGGCGCTGGACCTGAGCGCGCAGATCGCCGAACAACGTGGGCAGCAGGGCTGGATGCTGACGCTGGACTACCCTTCATTCTTCCCGGTCATGACCTATGCGGATGATCGCGAACTGCGCCGCGAAGTATACGAGGCCTATAACACGCGGGCGTCTGACCAGGGTCCGCATGACCGCAAGTTCGACAACAGCCAGTTAATGGACGAGATCCTCGCGCTGCGTCATGAGCAGGCACAGCTGCTTGGCTTTGCCAATTATGCCGAGCGCTCGTTGGCTACCAAGATGGCCGACTCCACCGATAAAGTCGTGGACTTCCTCCATGACCTGGCCCGCCGTTCAAAGCCGCAGGCCGAACATGAACTGGAAGAGTTGCGCGAGTTTGCCGCCGGCCTGGGGCTGGATGATTTGCAACCCTGGGATGTTGGCTATTACGCGGAAAAACTCCGGCATCAGCGTTACGAGATCAGCCAGGAGGAACTCAAACCCTACTTCCCGGAGACGCGCGTGATCCCCGGTATGTTTAAGGTCATGAGTCGCCTGTTTGACGTCAGCTTTCACGAGGTCGAAGGCGTCGAGTCCTGGCACCCCGATGTGAAGTTCTACGAAGTGCTTGACCCGCAGGGCCATGAGGTCGCGCAGTTCTACTTTGATCTTTACGCGCGGCCGAACAAGCGCGGCGGCGCCTGGATGGGTGCCTGTCAGTCGCGCCTGGTCAACAGTAACCGCTGCCAGCTGCCGGTCGCCTACATGACCTGTAACTTCACCCCGCCGGTCGGCGACAAGCCATCACTGCTGACCCATACCGAAGTCGAGACCCTGTTCCACGAATTTGGCCATGGCCTGCACCACATGCTCACCCGTGTCGACTACCCGGCGATCGCCGGCATTCATGGCGTCGCCTGGGACGCGGTCGAACTGCCGTCGCAATTCATGGAAAACTTCTGCTGGCAGCGTGAGGCATTGGCCCTCTTCTCCGGCCACTACGAGACTGGCGAGCCGATTCCGGACCAGCTGTTTGAACGCATGCTGTCTGCGAAGAATTTCCAGTCGGCCATGATGATGGTTCGCCAGCTGGAGTTTGCGTTATTCGATTTTCGCATTCACCTGGAATACGACCCGGCAAAGGGCGGGCGCATCTACGACATACTCAACGAGGCTCGTGAACAGGTCGCCGTGATCAAGCCACCTGCGTGGAACCGGTTTGCACACGGCTTCTCGCATATCTTTGCCGGTGGCTATGCCGCCGGTTACTACGGTTACAAGTGGGCCGAGGTGCTTTCCGCCGATGCATTTTCACTGTTCGAGGAGAACGGTATATTCGATGCGCAGACCGGGCAGTCATTTCGTGACAATGTGCTGGCGCTGGGTGGTTCACGCGATGCCGCCGATCTGTTCCGCACGTTTCGCGGACGTGATCCGCAAATCGATGCCCTGCTTCGTCACACGGGGGTTGCGGCATAGCGGTTGCAATACCGCTTCCCCGGGTTCGTCATACCGTAAACAACGTAAGCCATTCTCCGGTATCCATCAGCCTTAGTACTCATAGATTCCGGATAACCGCCATGCGGTTTCCGGAATGACATGATAGAGCAGCAGTAGGTCAGATCCCTGTTTCCCCATACCAGGTTGAGTTATTCCGATGAAAAGTAGATATCACCATAATAGCTGGTTGCACGGCCATCACTGTTATCGGTGTCGGTCATGATGGCGATGGCATCGATATAGCGGATCTCCTTGCCGTGGTATCGCTTGAGGTCCTCGTAAACATTGCGTCTTTCCGTGTACCAGCGACCACGCTCGTCTTCATTGGAACGGATCGCGAGCATCATCGCATTGTCTCCGGCAAAGGCGTTGGGCCATGACATGCCTTTCTCCATGTTGCTCGACCAGACATAATTCAACGCCCGCGTGCGCCAGAAAAACAAGCCGCCGGAAACCACGACGTAGACCCGCGCCACGTAATCATCCCCCTCCTTCGTGGTTTCATTGAGGCCATGCAGACGGCTTTCGGTACGCCAGCGCCAGTTCAGGTAAGGATACTGTTGCAGGTCTACCCTGGTTTTTTTCACCAGGCCCGAGGCTGAGTCTTTACTCACTGCTTTCAGGACAGTCTGCTGGCCCTGCTGCTCCAGTGTATAGATGGTTTCATTAGAGAATGTCTTGCTTTCCCAGTTCGTGATCCCTTGCGTTGAGAAATCAGAAATAACCAGACGAGTAGATTCCCCGGCAAGCGGTCCGGCCGTCATCAACAAACACAGAATGAGTAATATACGTTGCCGCATGACCTGCTTACAAAAGCACCGGGGTAACGTTGATGTCCGCAAACCAGCCAACAGGTTTTTATAAAAACCAGCGCCAGAAAAACCAGGCGGTGAGTGTCACCAAGGTAATACCGAGTAAATTGAATACCAGTCCCAGCGTCATCATTTCTTTGACTCTGAGTGCGCCACTGCTCATAGCGATGGCATTGGGTGGCGTGGCAATTGGCAGCATAAAGGCATAACTGCCGCAGATGGTGGCTACCATCAGGATCAGCACCGTGCTGGTTTCTGCAAATTGCCCCAGTGAGTAGATAATAGGCACCGCCAGTGAGACCAATGCCGTGTTGCTGGTGATTTCTGTCGAAAAAGTAATGAGCGCTGCAATCACCAGGATTAAAAAGAAAGCATGAAATTGTGCGAAGGCTTCCAGACTCTGGGCAATGACCTGTGCCAGGCCGCTGTCCACCAGCGCACCGGCGATAGAAAAACCGGCGCCGAACAGGAAGATAATCTCGTAGGGAATCCTGCGGGTATCTTCCCAGCTCAGGAAGTTCATGCCCGGCACGAACATCAGTAAGCCAAAGCCCAGCATGATCATCTTGTCATCCATGCCCAGACCCGGATACCAGGGTTCGATCCTGCTGTTGAGCAGCAACAGGCCGCCGAGCAACGCCAGCACCCAGGCCAGCTTGCGTTGCTCGGCGGTCATATGCGGCTTTTCTCCATGAATCGCAAACTCGCCATGTTCTTTCGGCAAACCGAGGGACAACACCCACGGCATGATCGCTAGCATGACGATGGCAAGCGGCATCGTCAGAAACATCCACTTTACAAATGCGATTGATGGCAGTCCCTGTGATTCAAGGAAGCCCATTAAAATGAGATTTGGCGGCGTACCGATCGGCGTCATGATGCCGCCGATGCTGGCACCGTAAGCAATGGCCAGGACAAAACGCGCCTGGAATACCCGTTCATCACTCAGAAAAATAGCAACCGGCAGCAACAACAGCGCGGTGGTGGTATTGGACAACAATGAACTCAGCACAGCGGCTACCAGGCCCAGCGGGAAAATGATACTGCGCGCCGTCCTCGCGCTTTTCGGCATCATTGCCTGCGCGAGAAACTGGTGCAGCCCGGTTTTCTGCACGGCTATGGCCAGCATGAAACCACCGAGAAAGAGAAAAATAACCGGGTTGGCATAATAGCTCGACGTTGATTTCAGCGAGAGCACGTCAAAGCTTGGAAACAGCATGAGCGGCAGCAACGACACAACCCCCAGCGACAATCCCTCGTTGGTCCACAATGTCACCAGCAGAACAATAATCCCGACCAGCATGAAATGCCGGGAATCTGTAAGTACGGTCGTAGCCAACAGCCCGCTTACAACAGCCAGAATGACTGCAATGATGATTTTAAAACCGGCGTTGCCTTGCTCCTGCATAAAATAATTCCATGTTCCACGAGCCACTACGGGTATCGTGGCAATAATACATTATTGAGGCGATGGGTTTACGATAGGTGCATGCTACGGTTCACAATTATCGCTCTACGCAAGAACGTAATCGCAGGGTATGAAAAGCCGGCCATATCATGCGGATTGTTAACCACTACAGCTGCATGATTCTAAAGTCATCGACCAGTATGACTTCACATGCGCCTTTGCCGGTGTCATTACGCGTCATGGAACTCTTCCAGCTCCAGCCATCATCTGAATTGATACTCACCAGGAATCCCTTGAGCTTGACGACATCACCAGTTTTAGCGTTAAACAACGCATCCCGCACGGCTTCATTCGCTGCAATCATGTGCATATTGGCGCTACTGGTTTCTATGACTTTTTGCGGTACAGGAAACTGCTGAACGCGCCAGTAATAAAAACGGTTGGATTGCGTGATTGCTATCTCACCAAGAACATGGTCCTTGGACATCATGCCCCAACCCAGCGCAAGATCCACTGGTGATAAATCCGCCTCCCTGCCTACACGGTAATGTTTCGAACCTAGTACGCGAGCCTCAAGCTGGAATGTGGCAACCGGTGTAATGTCATATTCTTCATACTTGTAGGGTACTTTATGTTTTAGCGGCTTTTGAATTGGAGGCCTGTTGATGGATACGTTATCGCTGTAGTCAAACGCCAGGGTTACAGGCGCATCAACCTCTACGACGACGTCTGTTTTTTTGTAGTACCACATGGCGATACCAATCACACACATGATGAGAAAGAACTTTCTCATTATTCAACACCGGGTATCGTCATGACGTTGCATTGAATGAAACAGGTATTCAACAATATAAGCGTAATCGTTGCTGCCCGAACTTTTGACTAGCCACCTGCTTTGTGCAGCATGCTATTAAATTGCTTCTTCTTCATACCGGTGACGTTTGCTGAAATGCGGCTGTCTGGGGTACGGTAATTGAGCTTGTGGCAGAATCACTGGAAATTTTTCGTATATCTTCGGGAGACAGGGTGAATATCAGCGCGATACTGATGACGAGCATAATATAAGGAACCTTGCATAGCCCCCAGTGCAACAGGCCATAAATAAGCACGAGCGGACTGAAGAGTATCATCAGCACACCCCAGACAACTGATCCATCCTTGAATGCGATGACAATGTGCCATATCCAGCTGACGGTCATTAAAATACTGATAAGGTAAATCATGCTGCCTCCCGGGAGGACCGTTTGTTGTTGTTCCCGCAGTATAGACTATTACCGAGTACCGCGTTTTTGCCCAATAACATCCCTGCTATTTAGCCTTCAGAACCAGGATACATTCTGGATTGATGAAAATTTTTGTTAGACTCTGAATAACAATAATGCAATTAATGGCGGAGAGCTTATGAATACGAACATGTTTATCAAATTAATCGTGACTGCAGGCGCACTATTGCTCAGCATCACGGCTTCAGCGGGCACACTGGAGGATGTCAAAAAGCGCGGGCACCTGGTCTGTGGTGTCAATAATGGTGTGCCCGGCTTCTCGGCCCCTGATGACAAGGGCAGGATGCAGGGCATAGATGCCGATGTCTGCTACGCCACCGCTGCGGCGGTGCTCGGTGATGCGAGTAAGGTGGAATTTACACCGCTAACCGCCAAGGAACGCTTCACGGCGCTTTCTTCAGGCGAGGTAGACGTACTGTCGCGCAACACCACGCATACCCTGCACCGGGATGCGGCGCTGGGCCTGAACTTTACCTATTACAACTACATCGATGGCCAGGGCTTCATGGTGAAAAAGGATCTCGGTGTGAAAAGAGCACTGGAACTGGATGGGGCGGCGATCTGCATCCAGCAGGGCACAACCACTGAACTGAACCTGGCCGATTACTTCCGTGCCAATAACATGCAGTACAAACCTATCGGCTATGAAACCGCGCCGCAGACCCGCGATGGCTTCGACAAGGGCGCCTGCGATGTACTCACCTCTGACAAGTCCCAGCTTGCCGCCCACCGCACTGAACTAAAAGACCCTACCAGTGCCATCATCCTGCCGGAAACCATTTCCAAGGAGCCATTGGGCCCGGTAGTCCGCCAGGGTGACGATGTCTGGTTCAACATTGTTAAATGGGTGGTGTATGCCATGATCAATGCCGAGGAAGCCGGGATTAACTCGAGAAATGTCGACAAACTGCGCGAGAACAGTGACGACCCGAATATAAAGCGCATACTGGGCGTGGAAGGCGAGATGGGCAAGAACCTGCAGCTCTCCAACGACTGGGCCTATAACATCATCAAGCAGGTCGGCAACTACGGTGAGTCCTACAGCCGCAACGTCGAGCCACTGGGCCTCGCGCGCAAAGGCAGTGTGAATGCATTGTGGACCCGCGGTGGCGTGCTGTACGCACCGCCCATTCGGTAACGCCTCCGGCCACTCACGCACGCGTTGTGTGCCCCGCCCCTCAACGGCCGGGGCACATTGGCCGGCATGGCCTGTTATCATCCGTTCCCATGAAGCAGGACACAAAGCATACCGCCCCTGCCACGCCCTGGCACCGCGACCCCGCCGTCCGCGCACTGGTATTCCAGGCCCTGCTGGTGCTGGTGGTCGCCTGGTCACTGGGCACCATTTTCAGCAACACCATCACCAATCTTGAAAGCCGCGGCATCCATACCGGCTTTGACTTCCTCGACGAGGTTGCACCTTTTGCCGTCGGCTTCAGTCCGTTTATCGAATTCATACTGGGTGAGAGCACTTACTGGGATGTGTTCCTGATCGGCATCCAGAACACGATGATTGTCAGCTTTCTCGGCATCATCGCGGCCACGTTGCTGGGCTTCATCATCGGCATCATGCGCCTGTCGCCCAACTGGCTGGTGTCGAAAATCGCCTCGGTCTATATCGAGACCTTCCGCAACATCCCGCTGCTGTTGCAGATCATGTTCTGGAACTTTGCCATCTTCCTGCCGACCCTGCCGGGACCCCGGCAAAGCCTGTCACTGGGCGAAAGCTTGTTTCTCAATAATCGTGGTTTGTATTTGCCGAAGCCGGTAGTGGAAAACGAGGCCGGTACCTGGGTTGTTGTCATCTCCGCCATTGCGGCCGTGATTGCCTGTGGCGTCTTGTATCGTTGGGCCCGGCGGCGCAAAGACCAGACCGGTCAATCGTTCCCCATTTTTTCGATCTCGCTGCTGATCATCGTGTTGCTACCGATGACGGTCTACTTCATCGCCGGTAATCCGATCGCCGCGGAATTACCCGAGCTGAAGCGCTTTAACTTTGAGGGCGGCATGCAGATGCCGTTGCCGCTGTTTTCACTCTGGTTTGCACTCACTACCTACACCGCCGCCTTCATCGGCGAAACCGTGCGCGGTGGCATTCTGGCCGTTGACCACGGACAGACCGAGGCGGCCAACTCGCTTGGATTGCGTCGGGGCCAGGTACTAAGGCTGGTCGTCATCCCGCAGGCGCTACGCGTCATCATTCCGCCGACCATCAGCCAGTTTCTCAACCTCACCAAGAATTCCTCGCTGGCCGTGGCGGTGGCCTACGAAGAACTGGTGAATATCTGGTCGGGCATCGCGCTCAATCAGACCGGTCAGGCGCTGGTAATCATCGCCATGACGATAGTTGTCTACGAGACGCTCAGCCTGGCCACGTCCGCCATACTGAATTTCTACAACGCGCGCATTCAGCTGGTGGAAAGGTAGATGGCGCAACAGCACCAGCCAATGCCCGACCTGCCGCCGCCGATTACTTCAACCGGCGTGATCGGCTGGATGCGACAGCATCTGTTTTCTTCACCAATGAATATCATCCTCACGCTGCTGAGCCTGTATCTCCTGTCGATCATCATTCCCGGCATGATCAACTGGGCCCTGCTCGATGCCAGCTGGACGGGGACCGATCGCAGTGCTTGTGAAGCAAACCCGAACGGTGCCTGCTGGACATTCATCAACGTGCGTTTAACCCAGATCCTGTTTGGACTCTATTATGGCCAGCACCCCGACCAGGCCTGGCGGCCGATTACCGCCTTTGTCATGCTGGCCGGGTTGATCGGCTTGCTGACACTACCGCGCATGCGCTTCAAAGCCTGGCTGGGTATCGGCACGATCGTGTTCTACCCGTTGATTGCGTTTGCCCTCATTCATGGTGAATGGCTCGGCCTGCCGGTCGCCAACAGCAGCCAATGGGGCGGGCTCATGCTGACCTTTATCCTGGCCAGTATCGGCATCGTCGCTGCCCTGCCGCTGGGCATCCTGCTGGCACTGGGACGGCGTTCCGAGATGCCGCTGGTGCGCGCATTCTCGGTTACTTACATTGAGTTCTGGCGTGGCACGCCCCTGATCACAGTACTGTTCATGGCCTCGGTGATGCTGCCGCTGTTCTTTCCTTCCGGCGTCGACTTCGACAAGGTGGCCCGCGCCATCATCGGCATCACGCTGTTCCAGTCGGCCTATACTGCTGAAGCTATCCGTGGCGGACTGCAGGCCATACCGCGCGGACAATACGAGGCCGCCGATGCGCTGGGGCTGGGTTACTGGAAAAAGATGATCTTCATCATCCTGCCGCAGGCATTGAAGATCTCCATTCCCGGCATCGTCAACTCATTCATAGAGCTGTTCAAGGATACCTCGCTGGTCTCGATTATCGGTCTGCTGGATTTACTCAACATGGCGCAGACCGCCAGCCGATCACTTGAGTGGAAAGGCTACGATGTTGAGGCATATACCTTCGCTGCCATGCTGTTCTGGATATTCTGTTACGGTATGTCCCGCTACAGCCAGCACCTGGAAAAATCCCTGCACAGGGGGCATTAATTTGAATACAAAGTCACCACCACCAACAGACAGCTACCGACACGCGCCCATCAGCCATCCCGCAGCCGCGTCGGAAAAAAGACTGATGATCGACATCCGGGATGTGCATAAGTGGTATGGCGAGTTTCATGCCCTCAAGGCAATCAACCTGCAGGTACACAAAGGCGAGCGTATCGTTATCTGCGGCCCTTCCGGCTCCGGCAAGTCCACCCTCATCCGCTGCATCAACAGGCTGGAAGAGCACCAGCGTGGAGATATTATTGTCGACGGCACCGAACTCACCAACGACATCAAGCAGATTGACCAGGTACGACGGGAAGTCGGCATGGTCTTTCAGCACTTCAACCTGTTCCCGCACCTGACCGTACTGGAAAACTGTACCCTGGCGCCGATCTGGGTACGCAACATTCCCCGGGCCGAAGCCGAGGAAACCGCCAGGCGTTTCCTGGAGCGCGTGGACATCCTGCAGCAGGCCGAAAAATATCCGGGACAGCTTTCCGGTGGTCAGCAACAACGGGTCGCGATTGCCCGCAGCCTGTGCATGAACCCGCGCATTATGTTGTTCGACGAGCCTACTTCGGCACTCGATCCGGAAATGATCAAGGAGGTACTGGATGTGATCGTTGAACTGGCCGAGGAAGGCATGACCATGGTCTGTGTCACGCATGAAATGGGCTTCGCCCGCACGGTCGCAGACTGCGTCATATTTATGGACCAGGGTGAGATCGTGGAACGTGCCCCACCTGAAGCGTTTTTTGAAAACCCGACAAATGAGCGCACCCGCGAATTCCTGGCGCAGATTTTATAATCACTCAACGCCGGGTATTGTCCGTGCAAAAGTGTAACGGCGAAAGTTAACGGTCCCGCCAAAATGGAATATTGGGTTTCATTTTCGTGCCCATATAATAAGGACACACAAATTTTAGCTGTTACGAGGAATCAAAATGCCTACTTACGATTATCACTGTGATGCCAACGGCAAAACCGTGGAAGTCATTCACCGCATGAGTGAGCAGCTCGACACCTGGGGTGAGCTGTGTGAGAAGGCCGGCATCGAGCCCGGCGAGACCGCACCAGACACACCCGTACATCGGCTGGCGACCGGCGGCAACTTCATCTCCAGCAATAGCCTGGGGAGCGGAACTGCCCCTGCCCCGGCCTGCAGCACCGGTGCCTGCTGCCCCGGCGGCATGTGCGGACTCGAGTAATAATTTGAATCCACATACCGGACGGTGGGCCATGCCGCCGTCCGGGCCCCGATCACCGGTCTGACCGGGACGTCATCAACTAATCTCCCTCCGTGTCAACGCATAAAAGAATCATCCTGTTTG
>JBFFRZ010000009.1:0-21076 GCA_041572715.1 Gammaproteobacteria bacterium | reverse complement strand
AGGTATAGAGGGTGACGTTGCGTATCACCGATGATGAACAACGCCTGGTCGACTTCCCAGGGATCGGTATCGTCATCTTCATGTAGAGCCGTAAAGGTACCGGTAACCCAGTTATCAAAGGCGGAAAAATCAAATCCCAGTTCAACCGTCGCCAGCGCAACATCACTACCATCAGCACCGGTATGATCATCACCTGACGTTGCCTCGACTTCGATCACCCCATGAAATTCAACACCACCAAAGTGACCATCACTTTCTTTTGCCTGCTCAAGTTTTTCCAGTCTCTGGTTGACCGCCTGAGCATGCTCGGACTGAGTCTGCTTGACGGAAGCAGCCGCATGCTCTTCAGTGCGTGACTGCTGCGCCAGTTGGTATTCCAGTTGCTCAACCCGTGCTTTCAATGCCTGAACCATCTGCATCATCTCTTCCATGCCCTGGTCTGCGCTGGCCGGTATCGATAACAGTGCACTCCCACTGACCATAAGCCCTACTAACATTCCTTTTGAGTTCATTAATTTCCCCCTGTTTCATCAAATCTACCAACTCTGTTCGTGTGTGGCGTAAAACAAACCATGGATACTCACTGTCCCTGCCTATTGATCAATGCATGAGCCTTCAGACATTGATACCACTAAAATAGTTAACAGGCATTCACCTCAACCTGCAGCCAGACCTCAGGCAGGCACCCGTCAGGACCGGTTGCATGGGTTGTGCCTACCTTGTGCATTCCTGGCATTTGCCGGAACAATGACTAGCGTCTGTCCGTTTCGAATTTGCCACCTCTTTATCCTTTTCCCGCCACAACTTCAAATAAATTCATCCTGATCGCTTTTTATTTAATGATAATGATTCTTATTATTGATTATGAACGATTTTATGTCCATGACAACGGGATTTTCGGGTTAACGAACAAAAATGATTAATCCATCAATTAACGATGCTGTTTCCTTCAGCTGCGGGATTAACTGATAATCACCGGGATGAGTGCAACCACGAGCCAGCCGCCAGTCAAACAGACCCCCACGATTCAATGGTCGTGGATACGTGACATTGCGCTCTCCCACAAACGCGAACTGATCATTGCGCACGTAGTTGCCTTGCTTGGTACCCTGGCCGCGGTACCTATACCTCTATTGATGCCGCTGCTGGTGGATGAGGTTTTGCTGGATCAACCCGGCGCGATCGTACACGGCCTGCAACCTATGTTCCCGGCTGAATGGCATGGACCAGTGCTCTATATCATGGCAACCCTGTTCGTCACCCTGTTGCTGCGTTTCATGGCGCTCGCCGCAAGCGTCTGGCAGACCCGGCAATTCGTCACCATCGCCAAGGACATCACCTACCAGATTCGCAAGCGCATGCTCGCTCACTTGCAGTGTATCGCCATGTCTGCCTATGAAACCATGGGCAGCGGCACAATAACTTCGCACTTCGTCACCGACGTCAATGCCATTGACCAGTTCATTGGCGAAACCACTTCCAAATTTCTGATCGCCCTGCTGGCCGTCCTCGGCACCACGGTAGTGCTTCTGATCATGCACTGGCAACTTGCGCTCGTCATCCTGTTCATGAACCCTGTCGTTATCTGGGTAACCCTGCAGTTTGGCAAGCGGGTGAAAGATCTGAAGAAACGGGAAAACTCGGCCTTTGAGATCTTCCAGCAAACCTTGTCCGACACGCTGGAGGCCATCCAGCAGATTCGTGCCAGCAACCGGGAACAACATTACATCAGCCGCGCCATAGACCAAGCACGCAATGTCAGGAACCATTCCACCGCCTTTTCCTGGAAAAGTGATGCAGCCAACCGTTTATCATTCGTTATCTTCCTGTTTGGTTTTGACTGCTTTCGTGCCCTGAGTATGCTGATGGTTGTTTTTTCAGATCTCAGCATTGGACAAATGATGGCTGTATTCGGCTACCTGTGGTTCATGATGTCTCCGGTACAGGAACTGCTGAACATCCAGTATGCCTGGTTTGGTGCCAAAGCCGCGCTCAACCGGGTAAATGAACTGCTAGCCACTGAACAGGAACCACATTATCCACATCAGCAAAACCCATTTGCTGGCACAAACACAGTAGATGTTCACATCAGGGACGCGGTATTTGCCTATGGTGATGGCCCGGACGTGCTTAATGGCGTCACCCTGGATATCAAGGCCGGCGAAAAAATTGCCCTGGTTGGCGCCAGTGGCGGCGGCAAATCCACCCTGGTCCAGGTTCTGCTTGGGCTGTATCCACTCAAATACGGGGAACTGAAATATGGGGGGGTATCTGTCAGGGAAATCGGCCTGGAGGTGGTACGGGAACATGTCGCCACGGTGCTGCAAAACCCGGCTCTGTTCAACGACAGTATCCGCATGAATCTCACCCTTGGCCGTGACTTTGACGATGAACAGCTCTGGCAATCACTGGAAATTGCGCAGCTTGCCGATACAATCCGACAAACCGAACATCAACTGGACGCGATCATTGGACATGACGGCGTACGGCTTTCCGGCGGCCAGCGCCAACGGCTGGCCATCGCGCGCATGATCCTGACCAATCCGAGCGTGGTGATCCTTGATGAGGCTACCTCGGCACTCGATACCGATACCGAGGCAAGACTGCACCGGGCGATGCAGGGCTTCCTTGATCAGCGCACAACCATTATCATCGCGCACCGCTTGAGCGCGGTTAAACAGGCGGACCGCGTCTATGTCTTCGAGGACGGCCATATCATCGAAGAAGGATCTCACGATGAATTAATACGGGCGGACGGCCTGTATCAAAAACTATACGGACATTTCTATCAGTAAATGAAACAAGTCATTACATTACCTGGCCTGCTTGGGGCAATCTGGGGCTTCTGTGGCGCATTCATGCTGATCAGTTATGCCGTCTGGCGCCTGGCACCGCTGGCAGTGGATACCTTCAATTATCCCCTGAACATGCTGCAATGGTCAGCATTGACCGCCAATGTCGTGTTTATGGCATATTCAGAAGGCTACAAAGGATTCCAACAGGCTTTTGCTCCCCGGGTAGCCGCCAGAAGTCTGTACCTCAGTAAAAATCCCAGCATTCTCAGGGTGTTGCTGGCCCCTTTATTTGTCATCGGTTATTTCGACGCAACCCGGCACCGCATGATCATCAGCTACCTGCTCACCAGCATGATCATTGTGCTGGTGGTGCTCACACGCATGGTGGATCAGCCCTGGCGGGGTATCATCGACGCCGGTGTGGTTATTGGCCTGATTTGGGGACTGGTATCCATGCTGTATTACATGGCGCAGGCTTTTGGCGAGAAAGACTTTTCATACTCACCGGAAATCCCGCACGCTGCTACAAATACTTAGCTACCCAGTCAGGTGGGTCGTTATCCTCAGGAAACAGCAGCGGGCCGAGTTCCGCCAACGCCCTGCAATATACCTCTCTCTTGAACTCAACTACGTGCCTCGGTGGATGCCAGTAATCCACCCATTTCCACTCCTCGAATTCCGGGGTAGCATCCCTGTCGAGGCAGACACGTTCGTCATCGCATTTCAGCCGCAAAACATACCAACGCTGTTTCTGCCCAATACATAGCGGTCGTGAATTCCAGCGAATAAATTTTCTGGGGATCCTGTAACGTAGCCAGTCTTCGGTAGAACCGATCACCTCAACATCTTGCGGACGCAAACCGACTTCCTCATGAAGTTCCCGATACATTGCCTGTTTGTGTGACTCGTTTTTCTTGATTCCGCCCTGTGGAAACTGCCAGGCATCCTGCCCGACACGCTTACCCCAGAACACCTGGCCGTGACAGTTACTCAGGATGATGCCAACATTGGCCCTGAAACCCTTTCGATCAATCATGCCGGCAGTGAACCTTGTCTACAGATAGTTGCATGGGGATATTTTTTCATATTTCTGCAGCCATTAAAAATGCTGTTGCCTGTATGCTGAAAAGCCGTTAAGTTGCCGCGCCACTTATGGCGGCTAGAGAAACCACTACATGACCCTGGCAATATTCGATCTGGATAATACCCTGCTGGCCGGGGATAGCGATCATTTGTGGGGGCAGTACCTGGTAGAGCACCAGATCGTCGATGCAGATTTATACGCGCGTGAAAACGAACGTTTTTATCGTGAATACCGTGAAGGCAATCTGGATATCTACGAGTTTCTCGATTTCTCACTCAAACCACTTGCAGATCATAGTCTTGAAGAACTATTCAGCTGGCGCTATGAGTTCGTTGAAACGCTAATCAAGCCAATTGTACTGCCGAAGGCCGTGGAACTGGTGGAACAGCATCGACAGCAGGAAGATACCCTGTTGATCATTACCGCAACCAACCGCTTTGTCACCGAACCCATCGCAGAAGTTTTCGGCATTGAGAACCTGCTCGCCACCGATCCTGAACTGAATGCGCATGGTTACACCGGCAGGGTCGCCGGAACACCCTGCTTTCAGGAAGGCAAGGTTACACGGCTGAATGAATGGCTGGCAAAAACCGGGGTAACACTGGACGGCGCCTGTTTTTACAGCGATTCCCATAATGACATCCCGCTACTGAAGATGGTAGACAGGCCCTGTGCGGTGGATCCTGATGATCAGTTAAAGTCTGTCGCTTCCAGTAAGGGCTGGCCAGTTATTTCGCTGCGGAATACTGTGAGTTAAACCGTTTATAAACACAACCCGCTACTGAGCTACAACCCGGAAAAGGCGAGGCTGCGCGCAGCCTACCAACTGATATAGCTGAAACCCTTCTCCTGCAATTCCATCAGGTCGACGGCACCGACCTGTACCACTTCGGCAAAATCAAACAGGTCGTCTTCCGTCCAGTTCAAGGATTTCATGGTATTACCGCAGGCATGAAACGCCACGCCGTAACTGGCCAGAGAGCTGGCCCTTTGCTGATGAATTTCGGACACCGGCCTTCCTGGCCGCTTGGCCAGAAGATGCAGACCCGGGCCAAATACGGTTACCACCAACTCTATATCATCACCGTACTCGCGTAACATTTCGCCGCAGGAAAACAGAATATGCCCCAGGTAGTCATCATCTGATTTGTTACACTGGTAAACCAGCTGATGGCTGGACTTATCTTCAAAATGGGTGTCCGTGTGATGCGCCCGGGCCTTGCCGGCCAGCATCCCGGCACCGAGCAAACCGGCACTCTGCAGGAATAATCTCCTCAATCTGCTGTATTTTTCATTCATGCTGATCTCCTCCTTTAACACCATATGACAGCGATTAGCCGGTTTGGTTACCGATTAGTGCATCTTTTCCTGCAATCTTGACCGATATTCACGCACCAGTTCATGCTCGTCACCCAGAATAGAGAACATCGTCATCAGCGCGCGATGGGCCTCGCCCTGCCGAAACTGCCGATCAATTAGCAACACCTCGTAAACAAGCTGCATTGCTTCAGCATAGGCGCCGTCAACAAAATAATGGGCCGCCAGCTGGTATCTTGGCTCAAGCGCATTGCCGGTGTTTTCCGGGATCGGGAGTAAATCTTCCACGGGGGGCGCCTGCTCATGTACCAGTATCAAATCAATCTGACCACGTAGTGTTCTGGTTTCCTGATCATCTCTCTGCTCGGGTGGCATATTGGCCAGTAATTGCCTGGCTTCACTGGCACGACCCTCGCTAACCATTAATTTCGCCATCGTCAGTGGCAGCCTTATATTTTTCGGATCTTCTATCGCTGCTTCTGCCAGCATAACCAGCGCCTGTTCCGCATCGCCCTGCTGAAATACCCTTACCGCCTCGGTAAGGCGTTTATCCGACTGCCGTGGCAGGTATTTCGCCAGCAGATATTTCATATCCGCCTCATCCTGATAGCCATGCCGGGTTTCTACGACCTCGCCCTTGAGAAACAACTTGAGTGTGGGCAGGCTGGTCACGCCGTAATCTCTGGCAAGCTGTCGATGTTCATCGGTATTCAGGTTTACCAGCAGGAAACGACCATCAAACTCCCGCACAAGTTTTTCCAGTACGGGATACTGGCGGATACAGGGACCGACATTTCTAGACCAGTAATTCACCAGCACCGGCCCCCTGGCTGAGTTTTTGACTACCAGCTCGGGAAAATTATCCGCCGTCGCATCCTGGATAAACGAAAGTGAATCGGCATCAGGCATCTAGACATGTTCTTCTTGCAGTCCAATAGACGCTATGTCTGATTTTTTACCTGGATCAGAGATAACAGCCGTATTGGCCAGCTCGGGTTTGAGATACTCTCGCACAACCCTGCGCAGAGCTTCCAGCGTCACCCCAAGCACAGCCTTGCGAAAATGCCTGCGTTGCTCAGGGGTGCGCCCGTTGCGCTCAGAATAATAGGCAGCAATCGCTTCGCCTGCAGGAGAGCGCGGCCGATCAAGTGCACTGATGACACCGAGAATTGCCTCCTCCAGCAGGCGCGGCTCGTGATCCTCGTTGTCTTCGAGCAACCACGCAAGTGATGCATCGAAATCTGACAGGGTGTCCTCAAGCCTTGGATCCCGGTAGGAATAAAATCGAAATGCGCCCGCATCACTGTCATAGCTGGCTCCGCCACCGTAAGCTCCACCCTGCTCACGAATTGCGGTATGTAAAAAGCTGTTCCTGAGATAACCGCCCAGCACGGTGAAGGCTGGCGCATCCCTGTGATCGGCAGGCACAGCGGCATAGGCGCGCGAACAGAAATTAACCTGGGTACTGGTTAGCCAGCCCTGCTGTATCTGCCTGGCTTCAGCGTGTGGTTCCAGTAAATGCCGCGAAGCATCAGTTGTCAGACCTGTACGGCTTTCGAACTGATCAATAAACGACTGCTGCAGCCCGTCAAGCTGTCCTGCTTCACCCACTAACAGCAACTCTCTGGGCGCACCGGCCAATATAGCCCGGATTTTTGACAGGCTGGCAGCAAAAGACTGTAGCGCATCCTCCGAGGAGAGCGCGTCATCCAGTCGCTTTAGCTGACGGATGGCTTCCAGCCCGTCCCAGCGATGCGCCAGCGCAGCACCCGGCGATAATCCTGCGCTGGCTGCAATCATAGCGAGGCTATGCCCGTGACCCGTAATGGATGATTCCTGATGCGCGCGCAACTGTGACACCAATTCTTTCAGGCGCTCAAGCTCATCAAAGCGCGCCTGGTCCAGTGTTGCTACCAGTATTTCAGCCAGGGAACCGGCATTGCGGTTCAGCGCCTTGCCTGAAAGAATAAAACTGATTCGCGCCATCTGGTTGTTATCAATTTCACTACGCACGCTGTGGCGTGCGCCGATGCCGCCTGTTACAGATGCATGCCAGGCTGCTGTTTGCAGGTAATCGCGCTCACCTACACCGACCTCCGCAATACATTCACAGAACAGTGAAAATGCATCGAGTAATTCATCGTCCATGTCCGGCACATCAATCACCACATGCGCATACAGCAGACCGTTAGTTGCCGCAACATAGCGTGTAACCGGCATGCCTGATACTTCGATCCTTTCTCCCTCAGTGACCTTGATATCCGGGTTTATGTCTTCCAGCGTAACCTTGGGCAACAATTCAGGATTGTCTTTTTCCTCCTGGCGCGCCTTCAGTTTGTGCGTCATGTCGATAATGTCTTTTTTCTGCTGTTCATCAAGCTGTGCTTTTAGCTGTGACAGGCGCTGCCGTTCCGCATCCAGTTTTTTCTGGCTTAACTGCCTGTCCGGCGACATCAGCATACGCACCCGATGCGGGTTATCGAGCAGGTATTTGCGTACCAGTTGCTTGATAAATTCCGGGTTAGCGATATCGCTTCTCAGGCGTTCAAGCACCGGATCCAGGTTCAGTACCGCAGCCGGCTCTCCCCCATGCATTGCGGCCGGCAACGCATTCAGCATCAGCTTCAGACCAAACGGAAAACCATCACCGCCAATTTCACGCTGACTTAGCTCCAGTTGATGTAATACGGACTCGACCTGTTCCAACGGCACACCGTTTTCAGCCACGTCATTTAGTACATGCAAAATCATGTTCTCAACAGCATCAGCGTCTTCCGCCCTGGCCCCTTCCACGCCGGCACAGAAGGTGAATTCGCGGGCGTGATCGTCCAACCCGCACAGACCCGAAGGTGATGAAGCCAGGTCGGTTGTTTCCAGCGCCTGCCTTAACGGCGAAGCACTATTATTCAGTAGAACGCCAGACAACAGGTGCGCGTTCATCAATTCATTCAGGTTGGCGGTCTCATCCAGCAGCCAGCCGATGACCACATGTGAACGCCTGCTTGTATCTTCCTCGCTGTCGAAGGCATAGGAAATGGTTTCTTTTACGGGTGCCTGCAGGCGGATTTCTGCATTCACCATGAGGCGCTCACTTTTATTCTTGAAGCGATTCAGGGCCCACTGTTCAAACTTTTGCTGTTGTTCGGCGGCACTAATATCCCCGTAAGTCATAAAAGTTGCATTGGACGGATGGTAATGATGCGCATGGAATGCCTTCAGCTGTTCCCAGGTCAGATCCGGGATATTTTCCGGCTCACCACCCGAGTTATAGTGATAGGTCGTGGTCGGAAACAACGATGACTGCAGCGCGTGATTCAAGACGCTGGTCGGCGAACTCATCGCACCCTTCATCTCATTGAAAACCACACCCTTGAATTGCAGGTCAGATTCAGGATTGTCGGGATCGGCAAACTCAAGCCGGTGTCCTTCCTGCAGAAAATCCAGCTGATCCAGGGTCGGGAAAAAAGCAGCGTCCAGGTAAACCTTGAGCAAATTATCGAAGTCCTTGCGGTTCTGTGAAGCAAACGGATAAGCCGTCCAGTCACTACTCGTGAAGGCATTCATGAAGTTATTCAGCGAACGGCGAATCATCATGAAAAAAGGATCACGTACCGGGAACTGCTGGCTACCGCACAGGGAGGTATGCTCAAGAATGTGGGCTACACCGGTTGAATCCTGAGGCTCGGTCAAAAAAGCCACCATAAATACATTATTGTCATCGTCACAGCCAAGATGCAGATGACGGGCACCGGTGACCTTGTGACGGTAGTCTTCAATCTTCAGGTTGAGTGCCGGCACTAAATCTTCTCGTAGCAGTTCAAAAGTTTCATCGCTCATTTATATTACTCACATGAAAGGCGGCAGAATTAACAGGGTTATGAAAAGTAAATTTACTTCAGCCCGGAGAGGGCCGTTTGTCTTTCATGTGGGGTCAGTTTGTCGAATAACAACTCGTAGGCCCTGGCGGCGGAGGGATTGTGCTGCTTGGCTCTGGCAAACAGCTCAAATGCGAGAATCAGATCCTGCCGGGTGCCCAGCCCCGATTGATACAGCAGACCGAGGTTGTATTGCGCGTCTGGCAATTTTTTCTGGGCAGCCTTCTTGAAATAGCCAAACGCCTTTTCGTAATCCTGTGCAACACTATTGCCACTGGCATAGATTAAACCAAGATTATTACTGGCTTCCGGCATGCCCTGATCTGCAGCGTGCTCATACCAGTAGATCGCCTGTTTGATGTCCCCGTGAACGCCGACACCCTCATCATACATGGCGCCCAGATTGAACTGGGCATCGGCATGACCCTGCTTGGCGGCTTTTTCATACCACAAAGCCGCCTTGAGATGGTCCTGTTCTACCCCATGCCCGGTGTCGTAAGCGGTGCCCAGAGAGAACTGGGCTGTGGCATCCCCGCCTTCTGCACGGGGTACAAGGTCGGCAACATCCTGCACCGGCCCGGCGTTAACCGCCAGGCAGTACAGACCCAGCAATATTACCGCTAAAACCCTGGGCACAGTCAGCCTAGACCTGGTGGCCAGCCGGGGTGCGGATAGTTGGTATCAGGCGCTCCAGCAGCATGAAGGCACCAAAAATAATGCCTACAAAAAACAGATCGCCCATCAGTGTCATCTGAAAAAACGGTATGGCCGCGGTATAACAGGTAATCAGACCATCAAAGGTCATGGGATAAAACCCACTGACCACCCAGACACCAAAATTGGTCACCAGGAAAAACAGCACGGAAGAAACCAGGGATGCCGCGATTACTACATGCCCGCAAACCCGGGTTGATATAAAGATACCGATCAGCGAAATCAGAATAAATGCACCATAGACAAAGAACATAATGTTATGCAGTCCCAGCACAAGATCGCCAATAAACATCGCTGCCATTGGCACCAGGATGGCCAGTTTTCGATCTGCCAGGTAAGCACCCGAGAAAAGGGCCAATGCCGTAATGGGTGACACATTGGGTATACCGGACATGGCAAGCCGGACCATAACAGCACTCAGAATCAGACCCATGATCACACCAAATCTTGCATTCATTGCAAACTCCTGAAATTTTCAAGCTGATGATTATATCGCATCGGGCTGACGTTCACAGCGAGGGATAAACCGCAGCCGGGCCGCCACTATGGCTGCCAGTAAACCTCATCAATCCCCTGCCTGGACGCAATCGTCCGGGCAAGTACAAACAGGTAGTCAGACAAGCGATTGATATAACTCAGCAGCTCTTCCCTGGGTAGCGGGTTCAGCGAACACACGGACCGTTCAGCACGGCGGCAGACCACTCTCGCATGGTGGCACAGAGCCACCTGCTGGCTTCCTGCCGGCAGGATAAATTCCTTCAGCGGCGACAGGCACTCATTGAGGTCATCGAGTTCAGCTTCAATACGATGGACCTGTTCTTTGCCCAGCTTCTGAAATTCCGGCATGCTCAGCTCCCCACCAAATGAGAAAAGCTCATTCTGTATGGCATGTAACTGAGCATCGACATCACCATCCTGGTTCGCCGCCCTGAGCATACCGAGCACGGCATTCAGCTCATCAATGTCGCCAATCGCAGCCATCAAGGGAGAGTTTTTGGCTACCCGTGAGCCATCGGCCATACCGGTAGTTCCATCGTCACCGGTACGTGTGTAAACCCTGGTAATCCGGTTCCCCATGAGTTACTGAAACCGGTAGCCCGCTGTTGCCAATACATTGCGTTCGGGAGATGACTGGTAACCCCGGCCAAAGCCGTTATCTGTAATGAATTCGGCATACTCCTTGCCCAGCAGGTTGTTGCCCTGCAAGGTAAATTCCCAGTTACCGTTTTGATAGCGTGCATTCATGTTCAGGACTCCGTAACCCGACGCCTTGCGTTGCTTATTCAGGTTATCGCCCACCGCATATTTGTTGCTAAGCAGCTGGTATTCACCGGCAATACTCCATGCCCGTGAGGGCTGGTAGGTCAGCCGGGTCGTCAGAATATGCGGTGACACCCCGGAAATATAATTCCCGTCAAGGCCGCCCGAGGCAAATTTGGCGTGGGTGTAAGTATAATTGGCCGAGAGCTGCCAGTGTCCATTGATTTCAGCACCAGCATTGATGGTCATGCCCTTTCGTCTTGTTTTATCCAGATTGACATTGGTGCCGAATAATCCCACGGTTGGATCGAAATAGATCTCGTCCTGCAGGTCCAGACGATAGATACCCACATCGAGATAACGACTGCCTGAATGCCATTCCATGCCCACCTCATAGGAAAGCCCGGTTTGAGTATCCAGAACACTTCCGCCAGCCCCCGTGATTTCGTTCACCTTGGCAAAACGGAAGTTTTCATCGAGCCGAGCGAAAAACCGGAGTTCGTCCGAGTATCGAAAGTTTACTCCCAGGGTACCTACTGTCACCCGATCATCCACGGCCTGGTCCGCAGGGAAAACGGCTGCATCCCATAAATCATTATCCACGCTGGCCACGCGCAGACCCGTAGTCAGGCCGATTTTCGGTGAAACCGGGTATACCAATTGTGCGTACAGCGCACCGGTATGCTGGTCGTTTGACTGGCTGGTTGCACCAAAGGCATTGGGAATAAACACCCTATAGTGGTTGTTTTCAACATCTGCGCCCAGCGTCCATAGCATGTCACCATTATGCAGCCCGTAGCTGCCGATCAGGCGTGGATTGAAACTTAAAGCATTCCTCCGGCCGTAACCGCCATCCGGGCTGGGCAGATTCTGAAAACTCTGGGTCAAGTCCTGATCGGTTTCCCTGCTGGACAGTTCTGTCTCGAAATGCCAGTGGTTCGATAAACGATGACGGATACCCGCACGGACGACGGCCACATCGCTATCAGAATAGTCATTGGTAAAGCCTGCATTAATCTGGCGTCTGTCCTCGTCATAATCCACCTCGAGCAATGCGCCAGGCAATTCCAGATCATCTTTAACAACCTGTGCCTCCACAAACAGGTTACCCCGATCATAGTCGTAGTTGATTAATGAACTGACACTGGAGAATGAACGTGCGCTGTGATCACGATAGCCGTCCGTAGTCAGTGTATCCAGTGCCAGGCGCCAGGAGACACCATTATCAAGCTGCTCCCCGATCGCCAACGACATCTGCCCGCGGCCGTAACTGCCAAGAGAGGCAGATGCCTGCAGCAGCCTTGCTGCAGTACGTCGCGTGATGATATTGACCACACCGCCTACCGCCTGGTCTCCATACAATGTCCCCGCGCTGCCCTGGATCACCTCAATCCTTTCAATATCCTGCAGGGAAATATGGCTCAGGTCCGGGTTGCGGGTATCAGCATAATTAAGCCGCCGACCATCCACCAGGATCAGCACATTGGCATTCGCGGTCTGGGAAAATCCCCGCAAACTGATATTAGTATCGGCCCCATCGCCCCGCAGATCGGTCACCTGGAATCCGGTCTTGCCGCGCAACACATCACTTACAGAGCTATGATGGCTGCGCATGATGTCTTCGCGGCTGATTACGGTGATCTGTGCAGGCACCTCTACCTTGCTTTCAGCTCTTACCCCGGAGGTAATCTCAATTTCCAGCAAATCCCTTGCTGATGATGTTGGCGCAGCCATAAGCAGTGCGCACATTAACCAAAACTTTTGCATTTTTGCCTCGTGTAACCGAGGCGGCACAAGCAGCCCTGTCGACCTTCTGACCCGAAAGTAATGACAAGCGACGGCCCGAACCACCCTCCGTAGTTCAAATTCCAATGTTCACCAGGCCGGTATCCGGGCTCGTACGTATGGGTTATTGCTATGGCCTTCCCATGTCGAAACACAGTGGCGATGGTTAGCAACCACGTACTTACCGTTGCGGGGGCAGCACCGGGTTCCGATTCAATGGATGAATCGCCACCGGTTTCCCGTTTAACCCCTTGACATGAACTGCCTCGGGGCACCTGACTGCATGCACAATACCGGGTTTACTGCATGAACACATCCTCTCATGCGGGATAAGAGGAACACGGGTATAATCCGCGCTCGGCAGGAAGCCAGGATGCACCAGACAATGACTGACAAGACGGATCAACTCACCCAACTACTGAAAGAACGTATTCTCTTTCTGGACGGCGCCATGGGCACCATGATCCAGCGTCAGAAACTTCAGGAAGAAGACTACCGCGGCGAGCGTTTTACCGATTGGGATATCAACCTTAAAGGCATGAATGACCTGCTGGTATTGAGTAACCCCTCCGTGATCAGTGGTATTCATGAGGCATATCTGGAGGTTGGTGCTGACATTATCGAAACCAACACGTTCAATGCCACGCCTTCAGACCTGAAACGTTATGGCCTGTCTGAATACGCCCATGAAATTAACTTTGAGGCGGCAAAACTTGCCCGTAAATGTGCTGACAAGTTTTCCACCAGCGACAAACCCCGCTTTGTCGCTGGCGTACTGGGGCCCAACCAGAAAACGGCTTCCGTTTCCGTCGATGTCAATGACCCGGGGGCACGTGTCATTACGTTCAGCGAACTCGTGGAAGATTATTCGCTGGCTGCACGTAGCCTGGTAGAGGGTGGTGTGGACATCATTCTGATTGAGACCG
Source organism: Gammaproteobacteria bacterium (assembly GCA_041572715.1). Taxonomy (GTDB): domain Bacteria; phylum Pseudomonadota; class Gammaproteobacteria; order JAJDYQ01; family JAJDYQ01; genus JAJDYQ01. The sequence goes on along the minus strand of JBFFRZ010000009.1, from coordinate 7,320 downwards.
TATTCGACACCCTGAATGCCAAGGCCGCGGTGTTTGCCGTCAAGCAGGTTTTCGATGAACTGGGCGAAAAGCTACCGATCATGATCTCCGGCACGATCACGCAGAAGGGTTCGGATCGCCTGCTTACCGGGCAAAACCCGGAAGCCTTTTACAATTCCATGCGCCATGCGGAACCCATCTCAATTGGCCTTAACTGCGCACTCGGCCCGGCAGAGCTCAGGCCGCACGTTGAGGAAATGTCACGTATTTCACAGTTTCACATCAATACCCACCCCAATGCCGGGCTGCCTAACGAGATGGGCGAGTACGAAATGACTGCGGACGAGATGGCAGAGTTGGTTGCCGAATGGGCCGACTCGGGATTCATCAACATCGTTGGCGGTTGCTGTGGCTCTACTCCGGACCACATTCGTGCGATCGTACAGGCCGTGAAGGATAAAAAACCCAGGCAGCTTCCCGAAATTCCTCCTGCATGCCGCCTTTCAGGCCTGGAACCTCTGAACATCACTGCCGACTCCCTGTTCGTCAATGTCGGCGAGCGTGCCAACGTAACCGGCTCTGCCAGGTTCAAACGTCTGATTCTCAACGAGGAGTACGAGGAGGCTTTAAGCATCTGCCAGGAGCAGGTAGAAAATGGCGCGCAGATCATCGACATCAACATGGATGAAGGCATGCTTGACGGCAAGGCTGCCATGGTCAGGTTCCTCAACCTGTGCGCATCGGAGACGGATATCAGCCGCGTGCCCTTCATGATCGACTCTTCCAAATGGGAAATCATTGAAGCTGGCCTGCAATGTGTGCAGGGCAAACCCATTGTAAATTCAATTTCCATGAAGGAAGGCGAAGAACAGTTTCGACAACAGGCGAAACTCTGCAGACGTTATGGTGCCGCGATTATAGTCATGGCCTTCGATGAAAAAGGCCAGGCAGATACAAAAGACCGCAAGGTCGAAATCTGCAGCCGTGCCTACAACATACTGGTTAATGAAATCGGCTTTCCACCGGAAGACATTATCTTCGATCCCAATATATTTGCCGTTGCTACCGGAATTGAAGAACACAACAACTATGGTGTCGATTTCATTGAAGCAACGCGCACAATCAAGCAGGCATTACCTCATGCTTTAATATCCGGCGGCGTGTCCAATGTGTCATTCTCCTTCCGCGGCAATAATCCGGTCAGAGAGGCCATCCATGCCGTGTTCCTGTATCACGCAATCCGTGCAGGCATGGATATGGGCATCGTGAACGCTGGACAGCTTGCCGTGTACGATGACCTGCCAGAAGAATTACGAGACACGGTAGAGGCGGTGGTACTCAACAAGGATCCCGAAGCCGGTGAACGCCTGGTTGAACTGGCGCCGAAGTACGTCGGTGAAGCCCATGCCGAGAAAAAGGAAGACCAGGAATGGCGTAGCTGGACGGTTGAAAAAAGGCTGGAGCATTCGCTCATTAAAGGCATCACCGAGTTTATCGATGAAGACACAAAGGAAGCGCTGGAGAAACTCGGACGCCCCATTCTGGTCATCGAAGGTCCGCTGATGGATGGAATGAATATTGTTGGAGACCTGTTTGGTGCCGGCAAGATGTTCCTGCCACAGGTGGTCAAGTCTGCCCGCGTGATGAAAAAGGCGGTCGCCTGGCTGGAGCCATATCTGGAAGCGGAGAAATCAGGCTGTGCGGTGGAAACGCAGGGCAAGATTCTGATGGCTACGGTCAAGGGAGATGTGCATGACATCGGCAAAAACATTGTCGGTGTCGTACTACAGTGCAATAACTACGAGGTTATTGATCTCGGTGTAATGGTACCCGCCGAGACTATTCTGCAAGCTGCGCTCGATAAAAATGTCGACATCATTGGCCTTTCGGGACTTATCACCCCTTCGCTGGACGAGATGGTGCATGTCGCCAGGGAAATGACCCGCCTGGGTTTCACCATACCCCTGATGATTGGCGGTGCCACCACATCCAAAGCACACACCGCTGTGAAAATTGAACCCCAATACGAACACGGGGCTGTCTATGTGGCCGACGCCTCACGTGCCGTGGGGGTTGCCAGTGCGCTGCTTTCTGCAGAACAGAAAATCGGCTTCCTGGACAACCTAAAGTCTGAATATGAATCGATACGCGTCCGCAGAGCAAACAAGGACGAGGCCAAAAACCTGGTGCCCCTTGCCGATGCGCGTGCCAATGGCATCAGTCTGAACTGGGATGAGTACATGCCTCCGGTGCCGAAGATGACGGGTATCGAGGTGTTATCCGATATACCGCTGACTGACGTGATCCCGTATATCGACTGGACTTTCTTCTTTCACTCATGGCAACTGCGCATGAAGTTCCCGAAGATCCTCGACGACGAGGAAAAGGGAGAAGAAGCGCGCAAACTCTATGCAGATGCCAGGGCTATGCTGGAAAAAATTGTCGCGGAAAAATGGCTCACGGCAAAAGCGGTCATTGGCTTGTTCCCAGCCAACAGTGTTGGTGATGATGTGCTCGTGTATGAAGACGAATCCAGGAACAGTGTGAAAACCACCTTTCATTTCCTGCGCAAGCAAAGCAGGCAGCCCGAGGGCAAAGTCAATGAATGTCTGGCCGACTTCATTGCCCCCAGGGATTCAGGCAAGGCCGACTACATTGGTGGGTTTGCCGCTACCGCAGGCATTGGCATCGATGAAAAGATCGTTGAATTTGAAAAGGACCATGATGATTATAGTGCACTGATGCTGAAGGCATTGGCTGACCGGCTGGCCGAGGCTTTGACCGAGTTGCTACATCAGCGGGTAAGGAGGGAATACTGGGGTTATACCGATGACGAGTCCCTGAGCAACGAGGACCTGATTGATGAGAAATACCAGGGCATCCGCCCGGCCATTGGTTATCCCGCAGGTCCCGATCACACGGAAAAAGATCTGTTATGGGATCTGCTTGATGCCAAAAACAATACCGGAATCTGGCTAACTGAATCCAAAGCCATGGTACCGACTGCTGCGGTCAGTGGTTTGTATTTTTCACATCCCGAGTCGCGCTATTTTGCAGTTGGTAAAATCAACCTGGACCAGGTTGAAGATTACGCCCGGCGTAAAGACATGGAAATCAAGGACATGCAGAAATGGCTCAATCCGAACCTGGCCTATGATCCTGACTAGCGAGTTTGTACAAAATTTATCCAATTTTTCGACTTAAAACAGAAATATTCTTGTAAATTAACATATTGCATCTACAATACAGAAAAAACCTTAGCTTCATTGGTTAACTATAAGAATGCCCGGTCTTAAGGGGATCAAGGAACAAGGTACACATGATGCAGCAAGCCAGTCTGATATATGCGTTTTACCGGTGGGGATGTCATTGATGATGTCACCAGACGCTGGAAGTCGCCACCCATCAAAGCAACAGTCCCAAAGCCTGACCGAACTTGATGAAGACAATTGCGCGGTATTTATTGCCCATTTTTCAGATGGCTACCGGGTAATTTACCGTATGAATGGCGAGTGGCTGCTGGATGCACTTGAAGAAACCCTGACACATGCTCGACTCAAGGCTGAGCGATGCCTGGAAGCCATGCTTTCCAGCAAAAAATGCGCTCGGGGAACCGCCAAGATTTACGAAATCACCATCACCACTGACCTGAGCACGGCAATGAAAAGCGGGTTACGTAACCCGGCATCAGACTGGCAGTATTTCATGACCCATGCAGCCGGCATACTCAATGATTTCAGCCACGTGCATAGTGTCTCGTTTATTACCGACTCTGACCGGGATAAACACGATGAGCACTACGTGCCCTATCTGTTCGTGGTCAGCAGCAAGGCTTTTGCTAACCAGCATCATATCGACACCGTAAGGCTCAGGAAATCACGTCCAAGTCTGAAGGCCGCCATCATTCACCAAGTCAGTGAAGGCAAGGCAATCTGGCATTCCGGTGACACACTGCGCGAATGCAAGGTAGCGGTACCAGTAACCCCGAACCGGCGTCACAGCCATTCAATACTTCGTTCAATAACTAACCGCCTACAGGGTATACTTCATCCTCTTAAAGCCGGCTTTGGCTTTTGAAACCCCCTGAAAAACGGGGCCCGAAAGGCGTTTCCACGATGGATCAAGTTGTTGTACGCAATACCAGGCATCTGTTGAGACTTAGTATATAACGTGATTCTCGCACCCACCCCTGCCCTGCTGAGCAGTCTTTACTGGATTACGCTGATCGCAGTTATCGTATCCTCTGCATCGGGTGTACTTAAAGCCGGATTCAAGAAGTTTGACCTGTTTGGCGTCATTATGATCTCCGTGGTAACCGGGCTCGGCGGAGGTTCACTACGGGATATGCTGTTGGACCGTGATGTGTTCTGGATCGCTAATCAGATGTTCTTTATTGCATCATTACTCAGCGCACTCGTCATCTTCGTCACCGCGCGTTTGGTCGCCATATCGCCACGCTTTTTTCTCATTCCTGATGCAGCCGGCCTTGCCACGTTCGGCATAGCAGGTACCCTTGCATCTTTACTGGCGGGTGCGCCGTGGCTGGTAGCCAGTTTCATGGGTGTCCTGACCGGTACTGCGGGTGGCATCTTTCGTGATGTACTGTGCAACGAAACGCCCGTTGTCTTTCATAGCCCGTTGTACGCGACGGTATCCTGGACAGGCTCACTGCTGTTCATCGCGTTGCTGTATGTTGAAGTCACTACCGCATTGTCAGCCATCATAGCCGGTCTGTTCATCTTCATCGGCCGGCTGCTTGCCATCCGCTACGACATCACGCTACCCAAATTTTACTTCAAAGGGGCCGACTGATAACCGGGGGCACAGAAAATATTTGCCGTTAAAAACACCCCCTGGACAACATCCGTCACCCTAAAAACAGCTCAGGAATGTTTGTCCAGTGATCGGCGGTCATGCGTAATATCGCGAATGGCACTGGCAACCAGCATATCCTCGCCCGAGTCTATAGGACTCAGGCTGATACTGACCGGAAACTCGCTTCCGTCTTTTCTCAGACCATACAAAACACGATCACGTGATCCCATCGGCCTGACGGCGGGCGCCGCTACATATGTCTTGATGTGTTCGTTATGATTTGCGCGGTTTTTTTCGGGAATCAATGTCGCTACCGGCTTGCCCAGCAGTTCCTTTCGTGAATACTGAAACAGCTGTTCAGCCTGTTTGTTAACCATTGCAATACGCCCATCCGGCTGGCAAATCACCATGGCGTCGGGCAGATATTCAACAAGCTGTTCGAACCGCAACCTGTTATGCCGCGCTTCATAGACCGATTTTGCGTTCACCCTGGACGACCGGTACAACAAGTATAGCGACACACCGGTAATCATTACTGCCGCCAGGAACAAAATAACATAACGGCCTGTTAAACCAGCAAAGACTTTATCCAGCCGTGCTTGCGCAATGTGTGAAACTACGTGGAGGGCATGCAAATCTGTTACGGCCCTGTCAGCCATGTCTTCTCCTTGCAGGGCATCAAGCACAATGCTCGCATGCGTAAACAAACCCTCCGCATAGCGTTGCTGGCTCACTTTCTCCCCGACGACGGCGTGTTGCCAGACATCAGGATAACGATCCTGGAAACGGGTTCCAGCCTTGTCCGGAAACATGAATCCCCATTCCACTTCATCGTCCGGGCCCGCCAGCCAGAATCCTTTGCCATCGACCAGCCACAATGCGTGATCATTCCTGACCAGCGCATCCAGCACATGCTGGGCGTCATAGTTGATCACCAGTATTCCGCGCGCGACATTATTTCGAAAAATTTTCATCGCGAACCGGATCATCGGCTGGTATGGCATAACAATTTCCCCCCGCTCGACATTAAGGTCTATCGGCGAGATATAAATCTGCCTGGCATTGGTCAGCTCTAGTGATTTTTGAAAATAGTAGCGCCGGCCTACTTCCTGAAGGCCATCATACGGAACGACGTAGGTCTGGCCATCCATGCTATTGACCCGGGCAACCTCCCAGCCATCGAGACCAATAAAACGTATTTGCCTGTAATGGTTCGAGCGGGCGCGGAGTTCCAAAACAAAGGCCTCGTTCATTCTTTGTAACGACTTCGCCCCTGGATGGTCAAGAAAGTCACCTATCGGTGACTGGCTAGCCAGGTAATTCATATCGGAAAGCACCCTTGAAAACTCATATTCGATATCGTGCCGGGTCTGTTTAACTAGATTACGCTCGGAGAGCTGGATTGATGCCAGCTCAATATCGTAATCAGAGCTGTACAGGAGGTTGAGAATGATTGCGATAAAAATACTGAGGCCAGCCCAGATCAGAAGATACTTGCTAATGATGTTTTGTCGATAAGGCATGGTCTTGGTATGTGGCTGTTTTAAAGATAATTTATACGGCGTGGGAAGCTCGGACATCGCGCATACTACATCAGCTCGGAATTCGTGATTGTAATCTGGATCAAGATTATTGCGATCAGCCTTGTTGTCGATATGGATAACTCAACCACTTTGCCGGTACAGGGAAGCATTGCTGCCTAAACACATGTACGTAATAGAGCCCACGGCTGCGTGGCATGTTCTAAAGGCATTTATGCAATAAAGTAGCGCAAGTGACGCACACCGATACCCTTCGCCGGGATATTCCTGCCTTCAACCGTTTAAACTAATTAAAACCTCACACATGCACCTGAATCTATCAGATCTCTCTGCCAACCAGGCTTACCATACCCTGACACAGACACTTATCCCCAGGCCTGTGGCATGGGTGCTATCCGACAGTGGAAACGACAGCCTCAACCTGGCACCTTTTTCGTATTTCAATGCCGTCTGCTCAGACCCGCCACTGGTCATGATTTCTATAGGCAAGAAACCCGATGGCAGCCAGAAAGACACCTGCTGCAACATTGAAGAACGTCGGGACTTTATCATTCATATTGCCAGCATCGACCAGCTGGATGCACTCAACCAGTCTTCCCTGACCCTGCCTCATGGGGATTCCGAGCTGAAACTGGTTGATGTTGAACTTGATCAGATTGAAGGCAGCCGCTTACCGATCATCAGCGGTAGTCCGATCGCATATATTTGCAACCATCATGACACCCAGGAAATCGACAATAGCGGTCAGAAACTTATCTTTGGCGAAGTCATGGCCGTGCACATTGATGACAGGGTTTGTACTCAAGATGATGCAGGAAGGCTGAAGATTATTGCAAAAAAAGTTAATCCACTTTTACGACTGGGTGCCGGCGAATACGGGACACTTGGTGAGGTCATTGCCAGGAAGCGCCCGGCATAGATCTAGAGTATTGTCACGATTTCCCTTCCAGACACGACACCGTGAAAACCGCAGCTGTTTTGTTCT
>JBFFRZ010000008.1:0-21839 GCA_041572715.1 Gammaproteobacteria bacterium | reverse complement strand
GGCCAGTTTTTTGGCCTGTTTTTTCAAATCCGGATCGATTCGGATATTCAGAATCTTGTCTTTAGCCACTCTAGAAACTCTCCTAATAAGACATTGATTACATCATCTTATGTGTTGCAGTTGTCATATATCGACCATTTATTATACAGGAGGCATGTGTGAATTTAAGCGATGTCAGGCTTCAACCGCGTCATCCCCCGAGAGTTAATATCAGGCTGTTGGCGGCTGACATAGCCATTATGCTTTCGTCTGCGTTCATTGTATTTCTTAAATTTTCGGATAATCTCCGGAAAAGGGCTGGTAAACAACAGCGCTGTAGCAGAACCGGGCTATTACCAACACGGCGGGTTAATCACGAAAAAAATCTTTTACATTAATGTCAAACTCGGAGGGATTTAGTGCCTGCTTGACGCTATATTTCGGGCGTCCTTCCTTGTCAACGGCCGTTGCAAAATCAATGATTTCTCCCTTTTGATAGGGCTGGTTGTGGGCGTCGCGTACCAGCATGACAGAAGGGCTGAGGCGACTTTTCATGTTATTCCCCACGACAAAGCCGATCTCACCTGAATGGGTTTCCACCATCGTACCGACCGGGTACATGCCACAGACACGGATGAATGCTTCGACCAGGTCCCCATCGTAAAACGTATCGCGCATGGTATAGAGTTCGTTCAATGCGTGACTAGTTGGCTGGCGGGCGGAATGATGGCGTGTGCTGATAATAGCGTTATACGTGTCAATGATCCGGATAATGCGACTGAGCAGGTCGATTTCCTCGCCCTTAAGCTGGCTGGGGTAACCGGTTCCATCCAGATGTTCGTGGTGTCTCAACGCTACATTGATGACCTCGGGTGATATCCAGTTGGATGCTTCCAATATATCCGCGCCGGCCTTGGTATGCTTTTGCATGATACTCATTTCCCCATCAGTTAAATGAGAGGGCTTATAGAGGATGGAATCCGAAATGAGCAGCTTGCCGATATCGAAAGTCAGGCCGGCCATACCAAGTGTTCGAATGTATTTGTCCGGCAGACCGATATGGTAGGCAAAATGCATGGCCAGAACGCAGACATTGATGCAGTGCTGTCGCACGGATTTATCATCCGGATTGGTGAGCGCCAGCCACTCGAAAGCGCTGGCGTTGTTCTGTATGCTGGAGAGGACTTCCAGCAGGATACCCAGCACCGGAACCAGGTCAGGCTGTGTGTTGTCATTGACAGTTTCGTAGATCTTGTCAGCTTCTTTAAATAGCCTGCGGTAGATTTTTCTGGCCTTGTACAACTCGTCCTTGAACTCGTTCTGGGGCTCGGGCTGGGGTATCTCGGTCAGCGGTTTGCCTTTACCCAGGATCTTTTTGGCCTCGGTGGGCTTGTTGATATCCAGGGCATCAATCGAGTACACCACCTCAGGCTCGGCTTTGTTGTCTTTATACTCTTGAATGGCTTTTAAGGTGGAACTTCGGCGCTTATCGACACATACGTAGTCACATAGCTCGTTCAGCTTTCTGATTTCTTCCCCGGTTCTGATAACGAAACCTTGAGCTGGAAAGGGGTTGTTCGGGAGATGACGATCGAGGTCGGCGACATACATGCCAATCTGGAGCTGTGATACATCGATTTTGACTTTGAGGTGATACATAAGCTGCCTATTGTTTTTCTATCGTTAAACCACGGGCCAGTATAGTTCGAAGTCAGGCATGAATTCTTCTGTACTTGATGCGATGTGGCTGATCTGCCTCATCGCCCAGCCGCCTTCTCCGGTCCGCCTCGTAATCTGCATAGTTCCCTTCAAACCATACTACCTCGCTGTCCCCCTCGAATGCCAGTATATGGGTGGCGATCCTGTCCAGGAACCAGCGATCATGCGAGATAATGACCGCACAGCCGGGGTAATTCAACACCGCTTCTTCCAGGGCCCTGAGTGTTTCCACATCCAGGTCATTGGTCGGTTCGTCAAGCAGCAGTACGTTGCCACCGGTGCACAGTACCTTTGCCAGGTGCACGCGGTTACGTTCACCACCCGACAGATCTCTGATGAATTTCTGCTGGTCAGTACCCTTGAAGTTGAAGCGGCCTACATAGGCCCGGGATTGCAACTGGGTGTTTCCAATCTGCATGATGTCCTGGCCGTTGGATATTTCGTCCCACACGGTTTTGTCGCCGTTGAGTGATTCTCTTGACTGGTCGACGTAGGCAAGCTTTACGGTATCCCCCAGCCTGAGTTCACCGTCATCCGGGCTTTCCTGTCCTGCAATCATGCGGAACAGGGTGGTTTTACCAGCACCGTTAGCGCCGATAATGCCGACGATTCCCGCGGGTGGAAGATTAAAGCTCAGGTTTTCGAACAGCAAACGATCACCAAAACGCTTGCTGATGTTGTTTGCTTCGATGACGACGTCACCGAGGCGGGGTCCGGGCGGTATGAACAGCTCGTTGGTTTCATTGCGCTTTTGAAACTCGGCAGAGTTGAGTTCTTCGAACCGCTTCAACCTCGCCTTGCTTTTTGCATGGCGTCCTTTGGCATTACTGCGCACCCACTCCAGTTCCTGCTTGATGGTCTTCTGGTGTGCACTGGCCTGTTTTTCTTCCATTTCCAGGCGCTGGCTTTTCTGTTCCAGCCAGGAACTGTAATTGCCTTCCCACGGAATGCCATGGCCCCGGTCCAGTTCAAGTATCCAGCCGGCGACATTGTCCAGAAAGTAGCGGTCGTGTGTAACAGCAACCACTGTGCCATCGTATTCACTCAGAAAACGTTCCATCCAGGCGATTGATTCTGCATCCAGATGGTTGGTAGGCTCATCCAGTAACAGCATGTCTGGCTTGGATAACAGTAACCTGCACAGTGCAACCCGTCTCTTCTCCCCACCGGATAATTGAGTGACATCGGCTTCCCACGGGGGCAGCCTCAATGCGTCTGCGGCGACCTCAAGCGTGCGTTCCAGGTTATGGCCATCTCCGGCCTGCAGGATGTTTTCCAGTCGCGCCTGTTCCTTGGCGAGCGCATCAAAATCGGCATCTGGCTCTGCGTATGCGGCATATACTGCATCCAGTTTTTCCTGGGCATCCGTTAGATCGCTTAATGCCTCTTCAACGTTGCCGCGCACATCTTTGGCCGGATCCAGCTGTGGTTCCTGCGGGAGAAAACCCACATTGATTCCGGGCATGGGCCTGGCTTCGCCATCGATTTCTGTATCGATGCCGGCCATGATTCTCAGCAGTGTTGATTTACCTGCACCATTCAAGCCCAGTACGCCGATTTTGGCCCCCGGGAAAAAAGACAGTGAAATGTCTTTCAGAATCTCGCGTTTGGGCGGAACGACCTTGCTCACGCGATTCATGGTGTAGATATATTGCGCCATAAGAATATGCCCTAAACTGGTACTGTAAACAGGTCATTATGGCTGATGCACACTTATATATAAATACTGACAGGTTTAGCTATGACAGATTTGATGGTGGTGACAGGTGAGGCCCTGTCAAGCTACGGTTTTGGCGATGGCCATCCATTTGGGCCAGATCGCTTTTACGCATTTCATCGCAAGTATCGGGAACTGGGTTTGGCTCAACAGGTAATCGAAGCGCAGCCCACCATGGCTTCGCAGGAGATCATCGAGCGTTTTCATACGCATGAATACGTTGAACTGGTGAAGTCACGTTCGATCATTGGTGATGGATTTCTTGACGGTGGCGATACGCCGGCATTCAAGGGTAGTTATGAGGCAGCATCGCTGGTAGTGGGTAGTGCGGTCTCAGCTGCCGAGGCCATTATGCAGGGTAGATGCAAAAGAGCCTTTATTCCAATTGCAGGGTTGCACCATGCAAGGCGAAATCATGCCGCTGGTTTTTGTGTATTCAATGACTGCGGGGTCGTGATCGAAACACTATTGAATGAATATGGCCTTGAGCGTGTGGCGTATGTGGATATCGATGCACACCATGGGGATGGGGTTTTTTATGGATTCGAAGATGACCCGAGGGTGTTGTTTGCGGACATTCATGAAGACGGTCATTATTTGTACCCTGGTACGGGTTCGATTGAGGAAACCGGCAGGGGTGCAGCGACCGGCATGAAGTTGAATCTGCCCGCTCCACCGGATTCTGGCGATGACATTTTTGATCTCCTGTGGGAGAAAGTGGAGCGCTATCTCGCACAGTATCAGCCACAGTTCATCATCCTGCAGGCAGGCGCCGACAGTATTGATGGGGACCCGATTACCCACATGCGATTTTCAGCCGCATCCCATGCCAGGGCGGCAAAGAGGTTATGTGGCATAGCAGATCAGTACGCCAGTGGCAGGTTGCTCATTCTGGGCGGCGGGGGGTATAACCGCGACAATCTGGCTGCTGCCTGGAATGGCATTATCCAGTCTGTCCTGGAATTTCAGACAGCCTGACGTGATTTGTTTTGTATGGTAAATAGCTGAAGCCAAGGCAAATTCTGTTATTATGATCCGCCTTAATCGCCGGGGCTTTGCCTCGTTGTGGAGAACCAACAAGAGGGTTAGAGATGTATCCAGCAAACATGACTATCGAGGGTTTTGACGATGAGCTTTGGCATGCCATCCAGGATGAAACCCGCCGCCAGGAAGACCACATTGAGCTGATTGCTTCAGAGAATTATGCCAGCCCGAGAGTAATGGAAGCACAGGGCTCCCAGCTGACCAACAAGTATGCAGAGGGGTATCCCGGGCGTCGCTATTATGGAGGCTGTGAGCATGTCGATGTGGCAGAGCAACTGGCTATCGACCGTGCCAAAGAGCTTTTTGCTGCTGATTATGCAAACGTGCAGCCCCACTCAGGTTCCCAGGCCAATGCGGCTGTCTACCTGGCGCTCATGTCACCGGGCGACACGATTCTCGGTATGAGCCTGGCCGAGGGTGGTCACCTCACGCATGGTGCCAAGGTGAATTTTTCCGGTTTTGTCTTCAATGCCGTGCAGTATGGCCTGGACGAGGCCACCGGCGAGATTGACTATAACGAGGTCGAGGAACTCGCAAAGGAACACAAGCCCAAAGTCATTGTTGCCGGTTTTTCGGCTTATTCAAGAATTGCTGACTGGCAGCGTTTTCGCGACATCGCAGACAGCGTCGGTGCCTACCTGGTGGTTGATATGGCGCATGTTGCCGGCCTGGTTGCTGCTGGCGTATACCCAAGCCCGGTAAATATTGCGGACGTTACAACCACGACAACCCACAAGACCCTGAGGGGTCCTCGTGGGGGCATGATCCTGGCCAAGGCTAACGAAGAGATTGAAAAGAAACTGAATTCAAGAGTATTTCCAGGCACCCAGGGCGGGCCCTTAATGCATGTAATTGCTGCCAAGGCGGTCGCGTTCAAGGAGGCCATGCAGCCTGATTTCACCTTCTACCAGCAACAGGTGGTCGCGAATGCCAGAACCATGGCAAAGGTTTTCCTGAATCGTGGATATGATGTTGTCTCGGGCGGAACTGATAATCACCTGTTTCTGGTGAGCTTTGTCAAACAAGGCTTGACCGGCAAGGCCGTTGAAGAAGCGCTTGGTAAAACCGGGATTACGGTGAACAAGAATGCGGTTCCAAATGACCCGCAGTCTCCCTTTGTTACCAGCGGCATGCGTATCGGTACACCGGCAGTTACCACGCGCGGCTTTGCCGAGCCGGAAGTCGAGAGCCTCTCTCACTGGATGTGTGACGTCATTGAGAACATGGAAGATGAAACAACGCTCATGGGTATCCGTGAAAAGGTAAGGGTGTTATGTAACAGCTTCCCAGTCTACTCAGCACTGGATGATGATGACGCCACCATGAGAGTTACCGCACTGGCAGAATAACCGCCAAACTTCATCTCTCATGCATTGTCCATTCTGTGGTGCCCAGGAAACAAAGGTCTATGATTCCCGGCTGGCCCCGGAGGGGGATCAGGTAAGAAGACGCAGGGAATGCACCTCCTGTTCTGCGCGTTTCACCACTTTTGAAACAGCAGAACTTCAGTTTCCGCGTGTGATCAAAACAGACGGTGCGCGGGAGAACTTCAACGAGGACAAGGTTCGATCAGGTATACAAAGGGCGCTGGAAAAGAGACCGGTTTCCGTTGAAGACGTTGAATTGGCACTGAATCACATACGCCGCAAGCTGATGACCATAGAGGATCGTGAAATTGAATCCCGCAGGATTGGTGAGATGGTCATGGACGAACTGGAACAGATAGATCATGTTGGCTACGTTCGTTTTGCATCCGTTTACCGCGACTTCAAAGACGTTGGGGAGTTTGCAGACGAAGTGGAGCGGCTGAAAAAAGTCCCATCCCCGGAACTGAGAGATCATCAGCTTGACCTGATTGATACCGAGTCGGAAAAGTAATGCCACTGTCTGACGCGGATTACATGCTTCGGGCAATCCGGCTCGCAAGGCTTGGTCGATACACAACGCGCCCGAATCCCAATGTTGGCAGCGTCATTGTAAAGGACGGTCAAATCATCGGTGAGGGCTATCATCACAGGGCCGGTGAGCCGCATGCTGAAATCAACGCGTTGAGGCAGGCAGGGGCTAATGCCGTCGGCTCCACCGTGTATGTCACACTCGAACCCTGTTCACATACCGGCCGCACTCCACCCTGTGCCAATGCGCTCATAGAATCCGGTGTAAAGCGTGTAGTGGTGTCTATGGTGGACCCCAATCCTGAAGTTGCCGGACAGGGCATCAGGCGTTTACGCGATGCCGGGATAGAGGTTACTGAAAATGTACTCAGTGCATCCGCGCTCGCGCTAAACAGGGGTTTTTGCAAGCGAATGCGAAGCGGACTGCCGTACGTGCGTGTCAAAATGGCAATGAGCATGGATGGGCGAACGGCGATGTCATCCGGTGAAAGCAAATGGATCACTGGCCCTGATGCCAGGGCAGATGTTCACAGGATGCGTGCATTAAGCGGCGCGATCATGACCGGGTCCGGTACCGTATTAGCCGATGACCCGTCAATGGATTTCAGGCTTGATGAGTATGATCAGCTATCCGGAGAGATCCCGGAAGATACCGAGCAACCCCTCAAGGTCATTGTTGATTCCGAACTGAAGACCCCTCTGAATGCAAGCATCCTGGCGCACGTAGAGCGCGTCATGATCGCTACCATAGCAGGTGCTTCCAGCAGCGAGTCATTCAGCAAGGCAGGTATATCTGTTAAAGAATACGAATCATTGAACGGCAAGGTGCCATTAAAAACATTGCTGGGGGACCTCGCAAACCAGGAAATCAATGACGTTATGATAGAGGCCGGGCCCGGTCTCTCAGGGGCGTTGCTGAGCGCAAAGCTGATTGATGAACTGGTTATATACATGGCGCCGCACTTGATGGGAGACGCTGCACATGGATTATTTACCCTACCGGGCCTGGAAAGGATGAGAGACCGGGTAGCAGTCAGAATTGACGATATTCGAGCGATAGGTAGCGACTGGAAAATTACCGCCATCCCGGAATACGCCTGATTCAATATGCTGTAATTGTGTTGAATGCCGTATAATCCGCCGTCCGATTTAGCTTAGCGATCAATATTTCATGTTTACGGGCATTATTCAGGCAGTTGGGAGCATCCGGCAGGTAGAACCACGTGGTAGCGATGCGCGCTACGTGATTCATACCGGTGGGCTGGATATGTCTGACGTACAGATTGGCGACAGTATTGCGACTCAGGGCGTATGCCTGACCGCTATCGAATTTGGCACAGACTTCTATGCAGCCGACGTGTCCGGTGAAACCCTGTCCAGGACTACCTTTGGTCAGTTGGTGCCCGGTACAGCGGTTAATCTGGAGAAATCAGTTACCCCGACAACAAGGCTGGGTGGACATCTCGTCAGTGGGCATGTCGATGGTATCGGTGAGGTAGTAGATCGAAGTAGCGACGGCCGGTCTGAGCGTTTCGTGATACGTGCCCCGGAACCGCTGGCGAAATATATTGCAGAGAAAGGTTCTATCTGTGTCGACGGTATCAGCCTGACCGTGAATGGCGTGGCCGGAAGCCAGTTTGATCTGAATATTGTGCCGCATACTCTGGATGTAACAACCATGGGTGATTTGCAGGCTGGGGACCGGGTCAATCTTGAAGTTGATGTTGTCGCGCGTTATCTGGAACGACTGATGCAGGGAGACAGGGCGGTACATGCCAGTGGTATTACTGAAGGCTTTCTGAAAGAACATGGCTTTGCCTAGGTTGGTTAATGCAATTAAATACGACAGATGAAATCATCGAGGACCTGAAAAACGGTCGAATGGTCATCATCATGGATGATGAAGATCGTGAGAATGAAGGCGACTTTATTATGGCGGCCTCTCTAGCGCGTGCAGACGATATCAATTTTATGGCGACCCATGGTCGCGGGCTGATTTGTCTGACCCTGACACAGGATCGTTGTCGCCAGCTTCAGCTTCCATTGATGGTTATTGGCACGGACTCACAGGGTGCGACCAACTTTACTGTTTCCATCGAAGCGGCAAGGGGCGTGACTACCGGGATATCTGCTGCTGATCGGGCGGAGACAATACGTGCTGCGGTAGCACCCTATGCCAAGCCGGAAGATATCGTACAGCCAGGCCACATATTCCCGCTCATGGCACAGCCGGGCGGCGTTCTGAACCGGGCAGGGCATACCGAGGCAGGCTGTGATTTGATGAAACTCGCCGGGTTGGAACCAGCTGCGGTGATCGTGGAAATCCTGAATGAAGATGGCAGTATGGCGCGCCGCCCCGATCTGGAGAAGGTTGCAGAAAAACATGACATCAAGATCGGCACCATCGCTGATCTGATTCATTATCGTCTGAGCAATGAAAAAACGATAACGCATGCAGCCGAATGTGATCTGCCTACCGAGTACGGTAATTTTCATTTGCATGCGTTCCAGGACGATATAGAGGGTGGAGTTCATCTGGCCCTGGTCCACGGAGACATTACCGGTGACGACCCAACCACCATCAGGGTGCATGTGCGTGATAATCTTTGTGATTTGCTCGGCGCTCACTGGGAGCATTGTGGCTGGCCTCTGCGTAATGCCATGAAACGGATCGCACGCGAACCGCACGGAGTGTTGGTGGTTTTGTGTGAAAAGATTGATCCGCGCGATATGGTTCGCAGAATTCAGGGTCATGTCAAAGGAGAAAAACCTGCGCACATCGTTGAAGATACGCAGGCTACCCAGGAGCTGCGTACCTATGGAATCGGGGCACAGATACTGACAGAACTTGGCGTTACCAAGATGAAGGTGTTAAGTTCGCCCAAGGTATTTCATGGCTTGTCGGGTTTTGGTCTGGAAGTGGTTGAATATATTTCCCCGGACTCATAGCGCCGGCAGGGAGAACAGTTATGGATATTGAAACAATTGAAGGCGATTTTCAGGCTGCAAGTGGTCGTTATGCCATTGTTGTCGCACGGTTTAACAGCTTCCTGGTGGAGTCTCTGGTCGAGGGTGCAGTAGACGCCCTGAAACGCCATGGTATTGCGGATTCTGAAATCCAGATTATCCGTGTTCCCGGCGCGTTCGAGATTCCCCTGGTCGTGGACAAACTTGCGGCAAAAGGTGGACATGATGCGATCATCGCACTGGGTGCGGTTATTCGCGGCAGTACGCCGCATTTTGATATCGTTGCCGGTGAATCTGCCAGCGGGCTATCCAGGAGCATGCAACGACATGGTGTTCCCGTGATCAATGGTATTCTGACAACTGATACCATCGAGCAAACCATCGAACGCGCAGGAACCAAGGCGGGTAACAAAGGCGCGGAGGCTGCACTGGGTGCGATCGAGATGGTCAGCCTGATGAAGAAACTGGCCTAGAATTTTTCAATTTGTTGGCGCAGCCAACCTTCTTTTCCCTTCCGGGTTTAATATGTCGGAGCCAGTCAAAAAGAAAAAGTTAGCCTCTCGTACCCGTTCGCGTCGTCTTGCCATGCAGGCTGTTTATCAATGGCTCATCAATTCGGATGCTTCTGTTGACGATATGCGGCAGCAGTTTGCGGATGACCAGGAGATGCAAAGTGCCAATGAAGAATACTTCACTGAATTGCTGACCGGCGTTATCGGACGCAGCGATGAACTTTCCGGGTTACTGGCGCCACATATCAGCCGTCCAATAGATCAAATTGATCCGGTTGAACGTGCCGTGTTGTTGATTGGTGCATATGAACTGAAATATGTCTTGTCAGTACCCTATCGGGCAGTCATCAATGAAGCAGTTGAGGTTACCAAACGATATGGTGCTGAAGCAGCACACAAATTTGTTAATGGTGTGCTGGATAAGCTGGCCAAAGCCATAAGGCCCGGGGAAAGGTAGTTCGGTTAGCAGGGTATTGGTAAGCGAGCGGTCCGGTCAGTCGACTATGGTGTGGTAACTGTCGAGGCGGTGTGCGTCTATATGCCGACTGGCGACAGCTGCAAGAATGGCACAATCGGGTTCGTCAATATGACGGCAGTCTGAAAAACGGCATTTCCCCAGGAAAGGCCGGAAATCAATGAAGCCCTGTTCCACTGCCCTGCGATCCAGATGGCCTAACTGAAAATCACGCACCCCGGGTGAATCAATGAGATCGCCGCCATCCCCTGGCAGGTGGTAAAGTTCTGAGTGGCTGGTGGTATGCTGACCTTTCGCTATTTGCGAGGACAGTTCACTTACCCGGACCTGTATGTCGGGGATCAGGCTATTGATCAAGGATGATTTACCCACCCCTGACTGGCCAACCAGTATGCTGACATTGCCCTTAAGGGCTTCACGCAAATCATTGATGCCTTGATCCAGCCTCGTGCTGGTTGAAATAATTTCATAGCCAATATCAGTGTATACAGAGAACCTTGAGTGCCATTCATCCAGTTCCACAGCGCTTAACAGGTCACATTTATTGTTGATGATGACCGGCTTGATATTGAGATGCTCGGCGGCTACCAGATATCGGTCAATCAGGGTTTCCTGTGGTTCGGGTTCTGGAGCAATGACAATACAGATCAGGGTGATATTAGCTGCGACAGGCTTGATTCGCTTGCCATACCCGGGCCTGACGAGCAGGCTTGAACGGTCCTTGATCGCTGTGATTACGCCTTCTTGACCATTGATGGTTTCCCAGATGACATGATCGCCGCAGACTGGCTGTCCAATGTTCTGTCTTGAAGAGCAGCGTATGCGATTACCGTTACTGTCCTCGACGAGCAGTAACTTTCCATGATGGGAGATGATCAGCCCGGTTTGTCTCATGCCCGAGGTGGTTTGGCCCTCCGTGTCATCAAGCTGCTGTCGGGCATCGAGATTATCTTTTATGCGGCGGCTTTGCTGTCTGGTGAGTCGTCGTTTAGCCATGCCCGAAGAGTAGGGTGGTCAGAATTTGTAAAACGCAGAATTCAGGTAATCCGTAACCGCGTTGATTTCCTCATCAAACCATTTGGATTCTATAGCATAACTACATTGACGCACACGATTCCGCAGCTCAACAAGATTTTTCACTTTGCGATCAGGCCGGGTGAAGACCTCGGTACCATGACAGCCTGAACAGCCCTGCTGGTAGATGTTCTTGCCGTCTGTAGCATGCACAGGAGTTGTTGTTATGCTGATTAGCAATGCTGTCAGCACACCCGTAGTAAACTTGATCATGATGTTGTTCCTTGCAGGCGGGCGATGCGTATCGGCGCCGGTGGATGTGAATCGTAAAATACCGAGTGCAGATGATCTGGGGTCAGAGTGCTGGCGTTTTCTTCATACATCTTGACCAGGGCAGATACAAGATTGTCCGCGTTACTTTGCTGTTTTGCATAATCGTCCGCCTCAAACTCGTTTTTTCTGGAGAAAGCTGAAAATAGCGGGGAGACAAAGAAAGTAAAGAGCGGGGATACGATCATAAACAGCAACAGCCCGATGTAGGTGGAAGGTTCATTTATGCCCAGACCATGGTAAAAATTATCCTGGTTGATTAACCAGCCCAGTATTGCCAGGCCCGCAAGCGTCATTGCAGCCATCAGTGCAATGCCTTTCTTGATGTGATTTTTTCTGAAATGGCCAAGTTCATGTGCCAGAACCGCTTCGGTTTCATCGACGCTGAGACTTTTGATCAATGTGTCGAAAAATACAATACGTTTGTTGGCGCCAAAACCGGTGAAGTAGGCATTACCATGGCCTGAGCGGGTCGAACCATCCATAATGAAGATACCATTGGAGGAGAAGCCGCATTTTTCAAGTAACGAGGTAATCCTGTTTTTCAATTCCCCATCTTCGAGTGGTTCGAATTTATTAAATAGCGGCGCGATGAAC
This sequence comes from Gammaproteobacteria bacterium, assembly GCA_041572715.1. Taxonomy (GTDB): domain Bacteria; phylum Pseudomonadota; class Gammaproteobacteria; order JAJDYQ01; family JAJDYQ01; genus JAJDYQ01. Next base: position 9,590 of record JBFFRZ010000008.1, on the reverse strand, counting down.
CTGGGATATGCCCACATCAGCAGCAGGCTGAAGCCCATCCATACCCCCCAGACATACAGCCACCATAGCGAGCCAGCCTGCTGCATGATCCATAGCACAAGCAGGATAAGCGGGGTGCCTATGGCAGCTGTCAGGATCACTCCCTTGAGCATATCCTTTAAAAACAGTTTGCCGGTCATTTTGTTAAAGCCGTATTCTTCTTCGAGAACAAACGTTGAGTAGAGTGACATGGGCAGGTCAATCAGCATACTGATCAGCATGAAAATAAGTATCAATGCAGTGCCGGTATAGATGCCACCCCACTCCATGCCGCGAAGCAGTTGATCAAGCATGTTGAGACCGCCGGCAAAGGTCCAGACCAGGAATACGCCGGCGCCCAGTAACGTGCCGGCCATGCCAAAGCGGGTTTTAGCGATGGTGTAATCGGCAGCCTTTTGATGCGCTGCCAGAGATATCTTGTCGGCGAAGGCATCGGGCACCTGCTCACGATGACCGCGAATGTTTCGAATGTGGCGTGTGGCCAGCCAAATCTGGACACAAAGTCCCGCGGCCAGCACAAGCAACACCGTCCAGCTATATTCATTCATGTGCATAACTGATAGGTTTCAAATTCAGTGTAATGGTAAAGTATGCGATTATGTTACCAGAGTGAAAGCAGCGTGGAACCGATACAAAGGTGATACACTGGCCGGTGGTGGTTGCATGAAGATAAAGTGTAGTGAAAACAGGCAGTTACTATAATAAACAGGGTTGGCTGGCGAGGCCGTGACTTTAGCCCTTTGACACAGGGGAGCATCATGACAATACATTCGGAAAACCTGATCTGGATTGACCTGGAGATGACAGGCCTGGATCCCTTTACGGATGTCATTATTGAAATTGCCACTATTGTCACTGACAAGCATCTCAATATCCTCGCGGAAGGGCCAATCTGCGCCATCAGTACCGAGGATAAAATCCTGAACAGTATGGATGACTGGAATACTCGGCAGCACAACAAGTCTGGCCTCATCGAGCGTATACGTAACGAAGGGGTAAGCATGGGGCAGGCCGAAAAAGACACGATAGAATTCCTTAAACAGTATGTCCCGGCTGGTGCATCACCGATGTGTGGCAATAGTATCTGTCAGGATCGACGTTTTATGGCCCGCCTGATGCCGGAACTCGAGGCATTTTTCTTTTATCGGAATCTCGATGTGAGTGTGTTGAAGGAACTGGCCAGTCGCTGGGCCCCTGATGTACTGAGTGGATTTGACAAGAAGGGTTCACACCTGGCGATGGATGACGTTCGCGAATCAATTGCAGAATTATTATATTACCGTCAGAACTTTCTGCGTCTGAAATAGACAACTGCAGCAAGTTACTCTCCCATCAGTTCATCGAGCTCACCATCCATATGCATTTCGGTGAGCTCATTGAATCCTCCGATCCATTTTCCATCCAGGGCCAGTTGCGGTACCGTTCTTGCGCCACTGGTGAGTTCCATGAATTCCTTGTGTCTGGATCGATCGGTATCGAGCCGGACCTCTTCATATGCAATGCCCCATTTTTTTAGTAGTGATTTGGTTTTGTCACAGATTGGGCAAACGCCAGTCGTGTAGATTGTCATTCTAGACATAATATTTTTAGTCCGTACGTTGCAGATAGTCAGCGGGCTGCATTCTACCCCCATCGTGTCCGGTCACGCAGGTGTAGTGGATTATTTCAGCTGTTGCGAAAATAACGCTGGCTTCATGGGGTGTATCAGCGTGATGCCGGCTATGGGAAACGAAATCGCCAGGTAGATTGTCAGTGGGGCTTTGGAAGGCAAAAAATGAATCAGCAGTTTTCCTGCAGAACCGCAAGGCATGCATGATGAATCATGATGTGAATCAGATAGTCGAGCCGATAATTTAGATATCAATCTTTAGCTGGTAATGCAGTGTCATCAGGGACAACTTGCCGCCTGATCTCAAAGATAGCTCAAGCTAAAAAATCTTTTTAATGTACATCAAAGCCAGTTTGGCTAAAATGTTGTTTAATAACCACTCAGGAATTGCACTTAATAATTACTGAGTGGGAATATGGGTAATAACGGGCGGGCTCTGGTTAGGAGTGGATTGCCTGCCGGGTTTCAACGATGACAACGCACATCCTGGTTGTCTGATTCCTGTCGGTTCCCGTTGCTCACCTTACATAGCATTTCCGGTAAAGGATCAGGTACGGAGTCAATATGAGATACAAAATCGGAATACTACTTAGTTCAATCTTGTTGGTATGGGCTATCGCCACCGTTACTCAGGCAGAAGCGGAAGAGGCGGTAGTACCCGATGACCTGATTTATACCGTGGTTGAAGATAATGCCAGCAATGCGGCCGTATTTGGCGGCGGGGTCATTCCCCACAAAATGGTCAAATTGCTCGCTCAAATGCCGGGAGAAGTGGAATATATGGCCGGCGAGGAGGGTGATAGCTTCAATCCGGGAGACCACCTGGTGAAGCTGGACGCTGCCTCACTGCTGGCCAAGCGACAGGCCGCATTGGCTGGATTGAATAGTGCCAGGGCTGGTTTGGGTAATGCGTATGTACAGTATCGACGCGAGGTATTGACGCCAAATTCTCAGGCCAACAGCATGATGGGTGGATTACCTGGTTTATTCAGTGTGTTTGGTGATCCTATGCGGGAAATGGCCGGTGAGGGTGACCCGGATTACGAGCGTCACTCCAGTCTGTATGGTCAGGGCGTGCAAATCCAGACAGCGCAGGACCAGATTAAACAGGCAGAGGCCGGGTTGCGGGAGCTGGATGAGAATATCGAAAACACCTTGAGCGTAGCGCCCTTCAAGGGGGTAATCGTAAAGAAAATGATCGAAGTTGGGGACATTGTTCAGCCTGGAATGCCCCTCATTATTTTCGCTGATACATCCAGAATGCAGATACAGGTAGAGATTCCGACCCGACTTGTGAACAAGCTCAAGGAAGGCCAAATTGTTGGTGCTCGGCTTGATCGTCATGGTGAGGAAACCCAGGCCAGGATCGCACGGATTTTTCCAATGGCGAACCTGGGTGGTCATACCACGACGGTCAAGTTCGACTTGCCGGTTGGCGCTAATGTCAGGGCCGGTATGTATGCAGAGGTGGTTATTATCGACCCTAACAGTGAGAAGGAGGGGCTGCCTACTATCCCCAAATCAGCCATTACCTGGAGAGGCAGCTTGCCTGCTGTATTCCTGGTGTCTGAGGACAGGACCAGTTTGAAAATGAAGACCCTGAGATTGGGACCGAAGGCAAGGGGCGACAATATGTCGGTACTGTCGGGTATTTCGGTTGGGGACACAATACTGAAACAACCATTGGCGTCGACCCGATCAGGAAAGTACCGGGTAGCTAAAACAGAGTGATGCACGGTTTTTACCATTGACCTTTGATAATAAAAAAGAAATTTTGGGGTGATAGATGACAATTGCTAATAAAGAAGATGTCTTATCCAAGGAGGAGTTGGGATTCGCGGGGAAACTGGCGGATTCCTTCATTCATTCTCCTTTATCGCCTCTCTTGTTTATTGCATTCATGCTGGTCGGTCTTTACGGGCTGTATGCGACACCGCGCCAGGAGGACCCACAGATATCGGTACCCATGATCGACATCATGCTAATGATGCCTGGGGCATCATCGCAGGAAGTATCACGGCTCGTAGTCAGTCCCCTGGAGAGGCTGGTCAGTGAAATCCACGGAGTTAAGCATGTCTATTCGGTCAGCGATGAAGGCATGGGTATCATCACGCTGGAATTTGAAGTTGGTGAGGAAATCGAACGCGCCATCGTGCTGACGCATAACAAGGTGCAGTCGAATCTGGACCAGATGCCACCAGGCGTAGAAATGCCATTGATCAAGCCGAAGGAGGTGGATGATGTACCGGTAGTAACCTTAACGCTATGGTCCGAATCAATGGACGATGCAGCATTAAGGACGTTGGCGGTCAGCCTGATGCATGAACTCAAGCAATTACCCAAGACCGGTAACGCTTTTGTATCTGGTGGGCGTTCCGAGCAGGTGCGGGTCGATGTGTTGCCTGAGCGTCTGAAAGGTTATGGTATTAGCATGGGCCACATCGCCCAGACAATTCAGAAATTCAATACCGAGCAGACAGTCGGTTCCGTTGAACGGGGAGGCCAGTTTTTCTGGGTCAAGACCGGCGTATTTCTACAGTCGGCCGCTGATTTTGAACGCCTGGTTGTGGGTAGCCATGAAAACCTACCCGTTTTTTTGCGCGATGTTGCCGAGATAACCGTGGGTCCGGAAGAAGCACGTCACCAGGTAACCTATTATACCGGCCCTGCACACGAAGGGGAGCAGGTGAACGGGACCCAGGCAGTGACGATTGCCATCGCCAAGCAGCATGGCGCCAATGGCGTGACCGTGGTGAACAATGTGCTGGCGGAGGTGGAGCACCTGAAAGGGCACCTGATCCCGGACGATGTGAATGTTGAGGTCACCAGAAATTACGGCAAGACGGCCAATGACAAGGTCAATAGCCTGTTGTTCAAGTTGCTGATCGCCACCGCTGCAGTAACCTTTCTTGTCTGGCTATCACTGGGTTTTCGTCCTGCAATGGTGGTATTCCTGACCATCCCGGTGGTATTGGTGATTACTGTCTATGTCGCCATGATCATGGGATACACCATTGATCGGGTAAGCTTGTTTGCACTGATCTTCTCGATTGGTTTCCTGGTTGATAATGCCATTGTAATTGTCGAGAACATCTACGCGCGATGGCTCCGTGCGGGCGAAGCCACTACCGATATTGCCGTCGATGCGGTGCGGGAGGTCGGCAATCCCACGGTATTGGCGACTTACACTACCATTGCGGCGCTTTTGCCAATGGGTTTTGTGAGTGGAATGATGGGCCCCTACATGGAGCCAATACCGGCACTTGGCTCAGTAGCTATGATCTTTTCATTGATTGCAGCTGTCGTATTCGCGCCCTGGATTTCCATGCGCATGATTCCACCGATGGAAACGCTGCACAAGATGGAGGAACGCGACCACAAAATTGACGAGTGGCTAGGCCGTTTTTATCACAAGGTCATTGGCGGTTTGCTTGACGACAAACAGAAAGCACGAGCTTTTTTTATTGGCATCCTCATCGCATTTATTCTCGTGATTTCCATGCTGTTCAGCGTGACTAACTACATGGTGCGGGTAAAAATGCTGCCTTACGACAACAAGGCTGAATTCGCGCTCGTTATTGATATGCCCGATGGCACCGCGCTGCCCGACACAATCAACCTGACCAATGATGTAGTCGATCAGTTACGTACCATACCGGAGGTTACCGCGTTGCAGACTTACGTGGGAACAGCGAAGCCATTCGATTTCAATGGCCTGGTGCGTCATTACTACCTGAGGCAGTTCCCATGGCAGGCGGAAGTGCAGGTGCAATTGCTTGACAAGGCAGATCGAGACCGTACCAGCCATGAGATAGCCTCATCAGCCAGGGAATTGCTCAAGCCGCTTGGTAACGCAGCCAACGCTGTGATTACCGTGGTTGAAATGCCGCCCGGGCCGCCGGTTCTGCAAACGGTCGTGGCCGAAGTTCATGGGCCAGATGCCGAAACCCGTGCTGCGGTCACCAACATGATGACAGAACTGTTTCACCAATCAGATCTAATCGAGGACGTTGACAACTACATGCGCGATGAGGAGCAGGAAATCTGGCGTTTTGATGTAGATCTCGACAAGGCGGCCACTTTGGGTGTGATGGTCGAGGATATCAATAACCACCTTGCAATGGCTATGGGTATGTTCAAGGTAGGGGATATCAAGCAGAAGCTGGTTTATGAACCAACCTATATTCTACTGCAGATACCCTTACATAAACGTTCCCAGCTTGACCTGTTGGCTGATATGCCAGTGATGACCATGGACAAGCGAATGGTGCCGCTTGGTGAACTTGGCAGGTTTGTTAAAGACAAGCGTGACCCGCTGATTTTTCATAAAGACCTGCGCCCGGTTGAATTTGTAGTTGGTGATGCGGTAGGCGCCTTGCCGGCGCCGATATACGCAATGAACGATATCGACAGGATGTTGCAGGACCATCCAACCCCGGATGGCGTGATTATGTCAGGCACAATGATAGGCCCGCCTGACCATGATGATGTTTCCGGTTTTGAATGGTCCGGTGAATGGACGGTGACCTACGAAACATTCAGGGATATGGGCATTGCATTTGGTATCGCCCTGGTAGCCATTTACATGCTGGTTGTCTGGCAATTTGGTAACTTTTCCATCCCGCTTGTCATTATGGCGCCCATTCCTTTGACATTACTGGGAATTTTGCCCGCACACTGGATGCTGGGAGCCGAATTTACCGCAACTTCTATGATCGGCTGGATTGCATTGGCGGGCATCATTGTGCGTAACTCCATTTTGTTGATTGATTTTACGATCACCCTGGTTGGTCAGGGCACCCCGCTCAGGGAAGCGGTGATCAACGCGGCCAAGCTTCGTACACGGCCCATTATGATTACTGCACTGGCGCTGGTGCTGGGTTCGGCAGTAATATTGACTGATCCGACTTTTCAGGGCATGGCAATCTCACTACTCTTTGGTGTGTTTGTTTCAACCCTGTTGACCCTGATTGTAGTACCACTGGGGTGCATGCTTTTAGGTGAACGCATGTTTCAATGTGCCGGGGTTGGTGATCCTGCCATATGTGCTGACAGCAAGAGCGGGGAACAAGCATCGGCTCCACCAATATCTGACAATACCTGATTTACGCTGAAGAGGAACCTGGTGTGAATATCGATAGTTTTACCATATCAGCCATCGTAGTTGGTTTTCTGGCTCTGTTTGCAATGGCCATGGCACACCAGAGTGGCCGCAGGGAGTACCGACGTAAAATCGCTGAACTTGCACGTCGCATGGATGCCATGCACCAGGGACAGAGCGCAAGCGGTTTGCATACCCCTGAGTTCAGGGAATTATGTTGCGCCATTCGTTCGTTGTACCCGCAGGCACTGCACGGTGTTGATTACCACATTGGTGATGATGGCGATGGGCCGTATATACGCGAGTGGTTTTTTGAAGCACCTAAACCCGATGAAAACACGCTCAAGGATCTGATCGAAAAGCATCGTGAGGAAATGGAATCCAATAATTATCGTGAGTACCGCAGGGCGGCTTACCCCCCAATTGAAGAGCAGCTGGACGCTATCCACAAGGCCCGCAGTGGCGATGAGTCTCACCTGAAAATCATTGAAGAGCAGATTCGCAAGGTCAAGGAAAAATATCCCAAGGGCAAGAAATGTGATCCGCAGGGTTGTGAATAACTACTGATTCAGGCCGGGTTTCCCTCAGGAGCGATAATCGGCGTTGATGCTGACATAATCATGTGAGAGGTCGCTGGTCAGGATTTCTATTTCCGAATCACCCATGCCCATGTTGATGCCAATCGTGATTTCATCGCGCCGCATTATTCGGGCCCCGTCCTCCTCTGTATACCATTTGTCCCGTTCGCCGTTGCGGACGATGCATATATCGTCGAGAAATATGTCGACTTTGGACAGGTCGAATTCATTTACAGGTGCACGACCAACCGCAGCCAGAATCCGCCCCCAGTTCGGATCCTGTCCGAACAACGCGGTTTTGACCAGTGGGGACAGGGCAACCGTATAGCCGATAGCCTTGCATTCATCACGGTTACGGCCACCAGTGACCCTGATGCGTGCCATCTTGGTTGCCCCTTCGCCATCACGAATGATCATTTCTGCGAGCTGTTTACACACTAGTGTCAGCTTGGCAGTGAGTGCTTCCAGTTCCATGGCGTCATCAGTAATTTCTACTTCTCCCTGGCCGGTCGCTACGACTACACAGGCATCATTTGTCGATGTATCTCCATCTACGGTTATACAGTTGAAACTATCATCGACCGCATGCGCCAGGGCGTGCTGCAGTCCTTCAGGAGACACGCCCGCGTCGGTGGCTATGAAAGCCAGCATGGTCGCCATATTGGGATGAATCATGCCGGAGCCCTTGGCGATACCCGTAATGTTGCAGGTTCTGCCGTTGAGCGTAAATCGATGATTGATCAGCTTCGCTTTCGTATCCGTGGTCATAATGGCCCCGGCGGCAGCAGTCCAGCCATGTTCATCGAGGCAGCCCAGCGCTGAGTCTATACCGGTGTTTAGTTTTTCCAGCGGCAGGTATTCACCGATGACCCCAGTAGAGAATGGTAATACCGAATGAGCGGACACGGCTGTTTTTTCCGAGACGTAATGGCAGCAGCTCCTGGCATCCTCAATACCCCGCTGGCCGGTGCCAGCATTTGCGTTTCCGGCATTGATCAACAGGTAGCGTACTTCAGACTTTTTCAGGTGCTCGATAGCGACATATACGGGGGCCGCTGCAAAACGATTGCGAGTGAAGGTAGATGCCACGCTCGAGCCTTCAGCAAGCTCAAAAATAACCAGATCATTGCGCTCGCGATAGCGAATGCCGGCAGCAGCGACGCCAATGCGGACGCCCTTTATCAACAGGTCAGCATTGCTGTAAACGTTCATGGTGGTCCTTCTCGGCAGATTTGATTATGGCATGGATGATAGCACCAACAGGACCGGAACAGAGGCTGTGAGCCTGCATAATCAGGTGCTGGGCAGGGTCTGCAGACAGGCAGCACACGCCCACAAAAATGACAGAAAGAAAAAATATTCAATTAATCGAATATTAGACATTGACAATATTAGAAATCGCTAATACACTTCTGATCATGCTGTAACAGAAATGATTTTAAGCGATTTTACATAGGTTAATTTTCGGAGGTGTATGATGAAAACATTACTAAAAGTTGCTGCTCTGGCCGCCTTACTGATTACTTCCGGCGCATATGCATGGGACAACAGTTCTGGTCAGGGTGATTTTGACGGACGTGGTCATGGTAAAGGTTCCGCCGACGGTGAAGCTGAGTTCTCTATGAGCTTTTCTGGACGCGGTAAGGGTAATATGGATATGGATACCGACGTTCATGGTAACAGTGACGGGTATGCCGGAGAAAATGGGTACAACGGCTATGGCTACTATGGTGGTGATAACACTGAAGGCCGTCTTAACTCGGATTTTGATGGCAAAGGTAAAGGCTCCGCTTCTGGCGAAGGCTCATTCTCTCTGAACTTTTCCGGTAAAGGTAAGGGACGTATGGATGCTGATACCGATATGGCTGCCAGGGGCGATGGTTATACCTATGACAACTATGCCCCCTACTACTACGGTTACTATGGCGCACCTGTACAACAGGCCGCACCCCAGGAACCAGCTGGCAAGTAAATATATCTGGAGATGAAAGGCCTCGTTACTCAGGTAGCGGGGCCTTTCGTTTTATTGGTAACCTGCAGGGTATTATTTGACCCGCATGCCGGGTGTTGCGCCGTCATCGGGATACAGTACAAACAGGTCCTTTCCACCCGGCCCGGCCGCCAATACCATACCTTCGGATACGCCGAATCGCATTTTACGTGGCGCAAGGTTGGCAACCATGACAGTCAGTTTGCCCTCAAGGTCCTCGAGCGAGTATGCGGACTTGATGCCTGCAAAGACGTTTCTCGTTTCGTTGCCAAT
>JBFFRZ010000007.1:0-23486 GCA_041572715.1 Gammaproteobacteria bacterium | reverse complement strand
AGGATGCAGCTGCGTATGCTCCTGTATGAAGTGATGGATGGCCGGCGCCGGGCGAGCCCCGCTGAAGCGCGCAGTTTCCTGCCCGTTCTGAAACAGCATGATCGTGGGGAAACCGCGCACCTTGTGTTTCCCGGCGAGTTTCATGTTTTCGCCTTCATCAACTTCCAGCCTGGCCAGGCGTATCTGACCTGCGTACTGCGGAATCGCTTTTTCCAACGTAGGGGCAATCGCGATACAGGGGGCACACCATTCTGCCCAGAAGTCGACCAGGACCGGGTATTGGCAGGAGGCCTGAATGACGTCCTGATCGAAATTCATCAGGTCAGTGTCGAAAATCACCGGATCGTTCATCCCCGGGTGAACACCCAGCTATTTTCAGTCGACAGTTTTTCATTGTAGCGGTAGTCATCCAGATCGAAGGATTTGAGATCTTCGGGCTGGTCAATGCGGTTCTTGATCAGATAACGGCTCATCAGGCCACGGGCCTTTTTGGCGAAAATGCCAATCATTTTGTATTCGCCGTTTTTCTTCTCCTTGAAGCCCGGCGTGATTACTTCAGCATCAAGCTGTCGCGGCTGAACAGACTTGAAGTATTCATTGGAGGCCAGGTTAATCAGCGTTTTGCTACGATGCCCGGCAAGCTCCTGGTTGAGTTTATCCGTTATCTGACTGCCCCAGAATTCATACAGGTTTTTGCCTTTTTCATTCTTCAGTTGTGTGCCCATTTCCAGGCGATACGGCTGCATCAGGTCAAGTGGCCTGAGCAGTCCGTACAAACCAGACAGAATGCGCAGATGTTTCTGGCTGAATTTCAGATCATTTTTGTTCAGACTGGCAGCATCCATCCCCTGGTAGACGTCACCTTTGAAAGCCATGATCGCGGGCAGGGCGTTATTATTGGTAAATGGCGTTTTCCACTGGTGGTTTCTTTCCACGTTCAGTGCAGCAATGTTGTTGCTGATGTGCATCAGCTCCATCAGATCCAGTTCGCTGTATTCCCGCAGAATCCTGTTAAGTTTACGGGACTGGGCAAGAAAATCGGGTTTGCTGGACTCCAATCCTGTAGGCGCCGGATTTAAATCCAGTTTTTTTGCGGGGGATATAACCGTGATCATGAATAATTCCTGTACCTGATGTGTGTAAAGCGCGTAATATTGACTTGAAAATGAATTAGTTAGCAGAATCGGTGTCGATTAGCTAATGATACCCGTTTGATTCTGCAGGAAATATTAGAAATATTATGTTTGTGAAAACTATCCGTAATCTGTCAGCACTGGTGTTGATTATATTCTCGCTTGCCTTGTGGGCAAGTGCAGAACTCTCACCAGAGCCACAACATCCCAAGTCTACTGCACTCGTTGCCGAACTGGTAAAAAATTACCATTACAGTCGCCCGGAACTCGACGACAAGCTGTCCTCGGTGATTCTGAATCGTTATATCGAGTTGCTGGACCCGAACAAGCACTTTTTTCTCTCGAGTGACATACAGTCCTTCGAGAAGTTTCGTTATCGTCTGGATGATGCCTTCAGGGATGCGGACCCCAGCCCCGCATTTGAAATCTATAACGTTTTTCGAAATCGTGTTGAGCAGCGGGAAAACTACGCGCTTGGATTACTGGGCACGGAGTTTGATTTCACTCTCGATGAATATTACCTCGTTGATTACGAGGATGCCCAGTGGGCCAATAGTGACAGTGACCTCAACGAGCTTTGGCGCAAACGGGTTAAAAATGACTACCTGGCCCTGAAGCTTTCCGGCAAGGAAAGAGATGAAATCGTCGACACGCTGGAAAAACGGTATCAACAGGTGTTGCGCCGGGCTGATCAACAGACTTCCAATGATGTTTACCAGTTATTCGTCAATGCCTATACAACGGCTATCGACCCTCACACTACGTATTTTTCCCCGCATAGCTCGGAAAATTTCAATATCAATATGCGCCTGTCGCTCGAAGGTATCGGCGCAGCCCTGAGGACCAAGAATGAATACACGCTGGTGCAACGTGTCATCAAGGGTGGCCCAGCCGATCTCAGTGGGCAGCTAAAACCCAAGGACAAGATCATTGGTGTTGCCCAGGACCAGGATAAAATGGTCGATGTCATAGGCTGGAGATTGCAGGATGTGGTGGAGTTGATACGCGGACCCAAGGGTTCTGTTGTTAGATTGCTGCTGCAACCACACAGTTCAGGCGTAGATGGCCCTTCCCGGGAGATTACCCTGGTCAGAGACACCATCAAACTGGAGGAGCAGGCGGCCAAATCGTCAGTAATGGAAATTCCTGCAACACCCAAGCCGATCAAAATAGGCGTTATTGACCTGCCAACCTTTTATCTTGATTTCGACGCGCGTAGCAGGGGAGAGGCGGATTATAAAAGCACAACGCGTGACGTAAGACGAATTATCCACGAACTGAAATCAGAAAATGTTGATGGAATAGTGATTGATTTGCGTGGTAACGGCGGCGGTTCGCTGAGTGAGGCGACAGATCTGACCGGGTTATTCATCAAGTCAGGGCCCATCGTTCAGGTCAAAGGCACGCGCGGTGATATTGATATCAACGAGGATGAGGATGAAAGTGTTATCTATGAAGGGCCACTGGCTGTTCTGGTAGATCGCTTCAGTGCCTCGGCATCGGAGATATTCGCCGGCGCCATACAGGATTATGGTCGGGGCATTATTATTGGCGAACCCACATTTGGCAAAGGTACCGTGCAGACCCTGGTCGATCTGAACCGGTTTGATCGTGGCAAGGAAAATCTTGGAGAACTCAAGGTAACCATTGCGCAGTTCTTTCGTGTGAATGGCGATAGTACCCAGCATCGCGGTGTTCGTCCGGACATTGTGTTTCCTACTGTGATTGAAGGTGATGAACAGGGGGAGCGTTCCCTGGATAACGCATTGCCCTGGGCCAAGGTTGCGCCCGCGGATTATCGCAAGGTTTCTGCAGGCTGGTTCAACCTGAATACACTGCGTAGCATGCATCAGGCACGTATCTCAGCAGATGCCGGATTCACCTATCTGGTTGATACCGCCAAGTCTATCAGTCAACTGGAGAAGCAAAAGGAATTGAGCCTGTCCGAAAAAATACGTCGCAACGAACGCGACAAGCGTCGTCAGCACGCACTCGAATTGGAAAACAGGTTTCGCCTGTCCAGGAACCTCGAGCCGTTGACGCTGGAAGACAAGGAGAAGGAAGAAGAGGATGATCTGATCGTCGAGGAGGATGATGACCCGGTCCTGAAAATTCAGCTTGAAGAGGCTGCCAGGATACTTGCCGACCACATCGGCATACAGCATGGGAAGTACGCGATCAGACCAGTATTACAGTAGATCCAGAGCCCTCTGTCTTCCTGAAATCAACGCTGCCCTGTGGGCGGCTGCAAGGGCCTTCATCCTGATTGTGCACCAGGGTTAAGGTTTTCTGCTACAGATATCTGGGGAGGAGTAAACAGGTCCCTGGATGATGCATGCAACCTTTCAGAGAAGTTGCCGTTATCCTGCTCATTCAGCAATGAGCTGATCGATAATCCCGGCGATCGCTGGCTCATCCCAGTCGAGTGCGCCGACCGCCGCATAGCGAATCCTGCCTGTTTTATCCAGCAGGAAGTTGGTGGGAAATACATAAATATTCCAGCTTTTATGACTGATTGCCTCTGTATCCAGTAGCACGACCAGATCCAGCGCATCGACTTTTTGCAGGAAGGGGCGAATCAATGATGCGGGTTCACCTATGTCTATCGTCAGTATCGAAAATGGCTTTTCCCTGTACTTTTCCTGTAATCGCTGCAGGGAAGGCAGTTCCTCGATACACGGCGGGCACCAGGTGGCCCAGAAGTTGACCAGTACCACCTTACCCTGGTAGTCAGATAACTGATGCGTGTTGCCCTGCAGGTCTTCGAAGCTGAAGTTGCTCGCCTGCATTTCACCCTCGTAGGTTTTTAGTTCAAGCCCGATAGCTGGGAAGGCCAGCAAGCTGAATGCCAGTAGCAATGATATTGAAGTCTTGTTATTCATTTTTGAGTTGCTCTATCGCGCCAATAAAGAGTTCTGCCGCCTGCTCGCGCAATGCCTGTTCCTTCTCAGTCCTGTCTTCTCTGAGCGCATAGCCGTCGCGGACGCCTGGTAATTGCCGAAAGCGGACCTTTGTGCCAGATGCCCTGATTTGTGCCAGCAATGTTTCCAGGTGCCAGTGGTGCGGGGAATATGAGGGCTGGAAAATAAACAGCGGGATTGTTTTTTCGTGTACCAGTGACATGTATTGTTGGTCCTTTCCTGGTTCAGGGGTATCTGCCAGCAGGTTAGGTGATAACAGTATGGCACCGGCAAGTGAATGTGTGTCCTTGTTCAATAACATGGACAATTTCGCCATCCCGTAGATGATGCGGTTGCCCGAACCATGAGCGATCATGTAGACCGGTTTTTGTGTTTTCCGTTTGATTTTTGCTACCAGCGCCAGCATTGCTCCCAGCGGAATGCTCTCGTAATAGCTGCTTTTCATTGGCAGGAACAGGTCGGTGAATACATGGCTGAAACAGGCAGATAGCCCATTGGCAGCGATTTCTGCGGCAAACCTTTCCTGATCTTCGAAAGGGGCGTATACGCTGGGTATAAAAACAATGATGGCATCACTTTCGGCAAGGTAACAGGTTGCCGTCAGTTCCACTTCATCATCTTCGTAGAAGATGCTGAGCGGGTTGGACGGGCTGTTGGCGGTTGCCTCGAGGCTGACTGAGCAGAGAAGCAGCACCATATACAGGTTGATCAATATCAGGCGAGTGCTGGTCAATGTATGTCTGCGGTCAGGGGGTATGATTGAAGTCAATGTTCTCAGTAACTTGCACCATCGTCAAAGTCTTTTCAGTGTGCCGATCAAGTCAGACAGGTTTGCGTTGCCGCGATGCTAATGTTACGGATTGATCATTGGCGTGAAGATGTCATGAATATTGGGGTTTACTTGGCTGGCGTGAATACTGATACTAATGTTTTCAATCAGGTGGGCAGGGATACAGTATGTCGGAAGAAGGCGAATACACTGATAACGAGGTAGTAGATTTACATAGCGGTATTATGGCTTTTGAATCCAAGCATTTTTCCCGTGCCATGCAATTGCTCAGTCCACTGGCAGAAGAAGGTGACTCGGAAGCACAGTATCGCCTCGCCATTATGTACCAGGGCGGACTAGGCATGGCCAAAAATGATACCCAGGCCTTCAAATGGATGCGTGCGGCTGCTGAGCAGGGGCATGCACTGGCACAACATGGGCTTGGCTTCATGTATATGGAAGGCGAGTGTGCAGCGAAGAATGCCGAGCTGGCCATTGAATGGTACCAAAAGGCCGCCGATCAGGGTCTGGCCGGCTCGCTAACCACGCTGGGCATGATGTACGAAGAGGGAATCGGGGTGGAAAAGGATCCCGACAAGGCACAGGAATATTACAAAAAAGCAGGATTCTGATCAGGCTTCACACCGGGTAGCCCGAAAAGCGGCCAATTACAGGGTCTTGTCTTATCAGGGCTTATCGCTCGCCAGTTTCAGCAGACTTGTTCGGATCGCTAGTGCCGGGTCACCTGTTTTGAATATTCCTGTAGCAGGCCGAATATACTTCCTGCGAAAGGTGCCCCCGGGATCGACCCGCTGTGTTCATTCAGTAGTTCCTCGGCACGTTGTTTCATGTGCACGAGATGCTCATGATCGAATAGCGTAAGTATCTGCCGGACATCATCAACATCTTCACCGAGTAATACCGCCACCAGTTGATCCTCCGGGATTGGTGAATCAGGTCGTAACAGATGCGATACCAGTGGAATTTCGAGTAACTCGTAATGTTGAGCCCTTGCGGCCTCTTCCTGGGCAAGCTCGGCCTGTGCGGTCGCATCATCGCCGGCCCCGGCCCATACAGCCTGCATGACCACCCGGGTCAGTTTCTGTATTCCCTGCTTGTAATCGGTGTTATTGCCTGTCAGGCCACAGCACTGTTCATATAGCTGATCCAGTTCCTCTTTCAGCTTGAGGATAACGTCGCTTTCTGTGTTGGGTTTCAGGCTGACTGCCTGGTTCACAAGGTCAAGGAATGCCTGTTTGAATGTTTCCAGCTCCTGCAGGTCCTGCTGATGCGCATCATTCACCATTTCCTGGGTGATCGGTGTTGCCGGCTTCAGCAGATGATTCAGATACAGCCTTTTTAAATGACTTTCCAGACATCCTGGATTTTTTGAAAACAGTATGGGCATGAGTTAGTCGAAGTAATAATGTTTGCGTACCGGCTCGTGAATCTGCCATGTGCAGCTCATGCCTTTTGGAAAAGTAACAAGGTCACCTGCCTCTATGGTGACCGGTTCACCGCCCTCGGGTGTGACAGTAACTTTCCCGTTGAGCAGATAACAGGTTTCGTTACTGTCATACGTCCACGGAAAGGAGGACACTTCTTTTTCCCAGATGGGCCAGTCATAAACGCCGATGGTTTCCAGTTTTTCAGGCGATGGGTTGTGTTCACGTTGAATTGCCAGCATTGGATGCTTCCGAAGGTTACATGGGGCAAATATACCGGTTTCCTCGGTTCAATGCTGCATGGCGAGGCATGAATTACTCTTCGGGCTTTATCGTGACAATGGTATGTCCGTCTTTCTCTATCTGCAGGTATTCCATTTGGTTGGACAGCATCACGATCAGGCCCCGATAGCGATCGGCACCGTTGGCGGTATATTCAAAGTGGTAGAAACGAAGCAGGCCGACTGCGCCGCCGGGTCTTCTGGCAGGCCAGATTTTGCGCATATAAATGGAGCCATCCAGCAGTTGTAATCCGGACTCGTTCAGTGTTTTCTGCACGAGGGATAGCGCAGCTTCACGCGCACGCAGGGAAGTGAACCAGAAGCCGAACAGGACGACAAGAAATAACAGCAGGCCAAGCCCTTGCATTAATCAGTGTTTCCTTGATTATTGCGTCAGGCGTTTGCGGGCTTCTTCGTATTTGCTGGCGGTATTGTCGACAACATCCTGGGGTAATTCCGGTCCCGGCGCAGTTTTGTCCCAGTCCAGCGTTTCGAGGTAATCCCGGACATATTGCTTGTCAAAACTGGGCGGGCTGATGCCCGGCTGGTAGGTATCAGCCGGCCAGAAGCGGGAAGAATCCGGGGTGAGGATTTCATCAATCAGTATCAACCGATTATCTTCATCCAGGCCAAATTCAAACTTGGTGTCTGCGATGATGATGCCACGTTCCAGCGCATATTCAGCCGCCTGGGTATAGATTTTGAGGCTGATTTCACGCATCTGCTCCGCCAGTTCCTGCCCGACAAGTTCAACAGTAAGGTCGAAATCGATATTAATATCGTGCTCGCCGACCTCCGCCTTGGTGGAAGGCGTATAAATCGGGCTTGGTAACCTGTCGGCCAGTTCGAGTCCGGCTTTTAGACTGATGCCGCAAACGGAACCAGTCTGTTGATAGTCTTTCCAGCCTGAGCCTATCAGGTAACCGCGCACAATGGCTTCTACGGGTAGTGGTTTCAGCTTTCTGACGATGATCGAGCGGTCCCTGGCCTGTGAAAGCTCTTTTTTATCTGACAGCACATCCTTCAGTTTGAGGTCACTAAGATGGTTGGGGACCAGGTCTTTGAAAAAGTCGAACCAGAAGTTGGCCACTTGGGTTAATACGATCCCCTTGCCCGGTATAGGTGTTGGCAGGACGACATCAAAAGCCGACAGGCGATCGGTCGTGATAATCAGCATGTGCCGGTCATCAATGTCATAAATATCCCTGACTTTACCTCGCTGTATCAGGGGCAATGTCTTGATGTCTGTCTCAAATACCGTGTCTTCAGCTTTGCTCATCATCAAACCAGAATGATCGGGATTTGAATTCTAGATTGAACAGCAGGGCAGGGATAGGGCTAATTGGATTTTCTCTGCTATCAACTCCTGCGCTACCGGGTATACCTTGCCAGGCACATGTCTATAGTGCGCACCGAAACCCGATCGAACCATAGATTGAGTCGCCACTTACCGGTGGTTTGACATTTCTGAACGAGGAACGCAGGTTTGGCGGGTCCTCATCCCATGAACCGCCGCGGACTACTTTCTGCCTGCCGTTGTCGGGCCCGGCCAGGTTACCCGCGGCGTAGCGGGCAATGCCATCTTTCGCATACCAGGCACTGGTCCATTCGCCGGCATTACCATGCATGTCAAATAAACCATATTCATTGGCCGGCCTGCTACCCACAGGCCAGGTCCGGTCTTCGCCGCAGCCATCTCCCTCATTGGGTACTGAGCCGGTGGTGACCTTGTCATCCAGGATTGCTTGTTTACAGCTAACTGATCGGCCCCATGGATAAGCGGAAAGGCTTGCAGCGCGGGCGGCCTTTTCCCATTCGGCCTCATTGGGAAGCCGTTTCCCAACATATCCGCAGTAGTCGGCGGCATCCCGCCAGTCCACACAGTTTGCCGGGTGATTTTCCCGTCCTGTCGCACCGATGTTGCAATATTGGTTTCGCTGATGGTCTTTGGGTCGGTTACACTTGCCGGCCTCGATGCACTGCAGGAACTCGTTGACAGTAACTTCGTGCGTATCCAGGCGAAATTCAGGTACGTTCACGGTAGCGCCACCAGCAGCGCCTTCATCGTTTTCGCAGGCTCGGTCACCCGCTGAACAACCCATCTGGAAAGGGCCGGCGGGTATCGATACCATGCCTGAAGCCCACATGGTGGATGTGGATGCAGACAGGATGAACAACAAGGCAAAAGACGCGGAACTGGACAGTTTCATGGCACGATATCCCAACATTTTGTATGAACAGTAACTGATATGACCAACAGAACCGAGCAAATGTTCCACTGGCTGACCAGCCATGGCTACCCGGTCAGAGATTTACAGCCAGCATCCAGCGATGCCAGCTTTCGCCGCTACTTGCGGGCGGACCTGGGTGAGACCAGCAGGATCGTGATGGACGCACCCCCGGAGAATGAGGATTGTCGGCCATTCGTCGATATTGCCCGCGCTTTGTTCGATGCCGGTTTGCATGTGCCCCGGATCATCGAGGAGGACCTGGAGCAGGGCTTCCTTCTGCTTGATGACCTGGGTGATCGCCAGTATCTGGATGAGCTAAACGGAGAAACCGTCGAGAGGCTATATGGCGATGCAATTGGTGCGCTGGTAACGCTGCAGGTCTGCGGTCCGCGGGATCATGAATTACCGCCCTACGACGAGGCGCTACTGATGCAGGAGATGGAACTGTTTCGGGAATGGTTCCTGGTAAGGCACCTGGCCTTGTCACTGGATGAAGATACCAACCGGATGCTGGATCAGGCTTTCAGAGTGCTTGCAGATAATGCCCTGCAGCAGCCGAGGGTATGCGTTCATCGAGACTATCATTCCCGTAACCTGATGGTAACCGACCAGCATAATCCCGGTATTCTGGATTTTCAGGATGCCGTGTTCGGGCCGGTAACTTATGACCTGGTTTCACTCTTAAGGGACTGCTACATCGCCTGGCCACGTGAGCAGGTCGAAGACTGGGCATTGGGATTTCATGAGCTCGCCATGCAATCAGGCATCCTCAATCGTGATTTGCATGACGATGAAAAACAGTTTTTGCGCTGGTTTGATCTGATGGGTGTACAAAGACACCTGAAGGCGATCGGTATCTTTGCTCGACTGAATCATCGTGACGGAAAACCGTCTTATTTACGGGACATACCGCGGACGATGTCTTATGTAGAAGAAGTCGCTGGCCGTTATGCCGAACTGGGCCAATTACATGACTATATCGTTCGGGAGGTTAAGCCGGCAATGATCAGGGCCGGTATGGACCTCGCTTCATGAAGGCCATGATTCTGGCAGCCGGTCGTGGTGAACGCATGCGACCACTGACCGATACCACACCAAAGCCATTGCTGAAGATCAATGATAAAAGCCTGATTGAATATCACATCGAGTCATTGAACAGGGCAGGAGTCTATCAATTGGTGATCAATACGGGCTGGCTGGGTGAACAGATCAAGGCTTTTCTGGGAGACGGCAGCCGATACGGCGCCACGATTGAATACTCAATAGAACCGCAAACGGCATTTGAAACCGGGGGCGGGATTTTTCACGCACTTTCGAGGCTCAGTGATCCATTCATCGTCGTCAATGGCGATATCTGGACGGATTATGATTTCTCCGTGCTGAAGCTGCAGCCACAGAAACTTGCCCATCTGGTGCTGGTCGATAATCCACCCCAGCATCCTGCCGGCGACTTCGCCATCGTCGATGGTCTTGCGTGCAGTGAGGGGGAACAGAAATTGACCTTTAGCGGCATTGGCTGTTATCGCAAGGCGTTGTTCAAGGGGCAGGAGCCCGGAAGTTTCCCGCTGGCGCCGATACTCAAACGGTTCATGTCCATGGGCGAGGTGACTGCCGAGTATTATACCGGCATGTGGAATGATATAGGCACACCGGAGCGTTTACAGCAAATCAATGCCTGAGGTGCTGCCATGCCGGGTGCGCGCTTTTCATATCAATGCTGCTCCGATCAGGTAAACTTGTCTGCAGATGTTCAGATCACACTGATAACTAAAGGTATTCCGAGGAACCTTTGAATGGGCCAGGAAATCCCTAACTCAAGTTTTAGTGAAGCAGACTTCAGGCATTACCAGCAAATGCTTGAAGATGAGTCTGCATTACTCAAACAGTGGTTTGATGACAGAAAATTCGTGTGCGCCCATCCGGTTGGCGGTTGTGAACTGGAGGCCTGGCTGGTCGATGATCGTGGAACACCGGCCCCGGTCAACGTTGAATGCCTGCAGGCGCTGGATGAAGACAAGGCATCGCCAGAACTTTCGCAGTTCAATATCGAACTCAATTTCAACCCGGTCACGTTATCGGCAACTGCACTGTCTGAACTGCATCGTGAAATAGCGGATGGCTGTGAAAACCTTACTGCGGTTGCAAAAGTTCATAATGCGGACTGTGTTTGCTGCGGCATCCTGCCGACCGTACAGGAAAAACACCTGACTACGGACTTCATGTCGCCGTTGAATCGATACTCGGCCCTGAACGAGCAGGTATTGCTACAGCGGCATGGTGAGCCAATACACATCGACGTTGTCGGCCATCAGCATCTGTCCATGGATCAGTATGACGTCATGCTGGAATCCGCCACGACCTCCTTCCAGGTGCACATGCAGGTGCCACAGGAGAAGGCAGCCCGTTACCTGAATGCTTCCATGATTATCTCGGCACCCATGGTGGCTGTAGCAGCCAATTCTCCGTACCTGTTCGGTTATGATCTCTGGGATGAAACCCGTATCCCGGTGTTTGAGCAATCGGTGGCTTCCGGGGGTTATGCGCAAGCTGCACATGGCCCGTTGAAACGCATCACCTTTGGCAATGCCTACGTACGCGAGTCTCTGTGGGAATGTTTTGCCGAGAACCTTCGGCATTACCCGGTATTACTGCCGCATGATTTTCACACGCCGGTAGCACAGATGGCACACCTGCAGCTACACAATGGCACCATCTGGCGCTGGAACAGGCCACTGATCGGCTTTCATGACGGCAAGCCGCATCTGAGGATAGAACACCGGGTGATACCTTCTGGTCCTAGCATCCTGGATATGGTGGCCAATATGGCTTTTTATTATGGCCTGGTCGAGTCACTGGTACACCAGGACAAACCTCCAGAGATGTCGCTGGAGTTTGCGCTCGCAAGGGAAAATTTCTACAAGGCCGCCAAGCACGGCATGAATGCTCATGTGCTGTGGCTGCAGGGCAATAGTATCCAGGTAAGTAAACTGGTGCTGGAGGAATTGATGGAACTCGCGTGGCTGGGACTTGAGCGACTTGGCATCGAAGACTCTGATATCAAAAAGTACCTGTGCATTATCGAGCAGCGCGTGCTTGGTGGTATGAATGGTGCGAACTGGCAGCGGCAGTATGTTGCAAGGCATGGGCATGATATGCGTCAATTATTGCAGGCATATCGTGAGAGACAATCCAGTGGGTTACCTGTGCATGAATGGGAACTGTAATGCTGAACGAACTAACGCAATTGCCCGATGGCCTGCTGGAGAAAGAATCAAATGAATTATACGAATTATTGCCCTCACCAACGCTGATCCATCTTGCGGGAAAAAATCCCGAGCCGTTGTTTGTCAGTGTATTGCAGCATGGTAATGAAGATACCGGCTGGGTAGCAATTCGTGAGTTGCTCAGGGAATATCATGACAGGCAATTGCCGCGTGCATTGTCACTTTTTATTTCTAACGTGGAGGCAGCACAGTATCGGGTACGCCGGCTGGAACATCAGATCGACTATAATCGGATTTGGCCCGGTTGTGACAGTACGGGCACCGATGAACACCGCTTGATGCGCCAGGTATGGGAAACCATGCGCGCGCGCGATACTTTTGCCAGCATTGATATCCATAACAACACTGGACGAAATCCACATTACGCCTGCGTGAACAAGCTGGATAACCGCTTCTTCAACCTGGCCGAGATGTTTTCAGAAACCGTGGTCTACTTTATAAAGCCGACCGGAGTGCAGTCCCTGGCCTTTGCGCAATTCTGCCCCTCGGTGACTGTCGAGTGTGGCCGGCCTGGTGAGGGTGACGGCGTACAGCATGCGAAGCGCTTTGTGGAGAAGGTCTTGCAGCAATCCGAAATTAGTGATCAAAAGGATCATGAGGAAATGACGCTGTTTCATACGGTTGCTATTGTAAAAATTCCCGAGCACCTGACGATCGGTTTTGATGATGACAGCAGGGATATTAATTTTGTTAGTAACCTGGATGAGTTGAATTTCATTGAGCAGCCGTCAGGTACCATGCTCGCTAAAGTCCATACACAGGATAATTCAATCATCGAGGCATGGAGTGAGGGCGGCCAGGAAATCGCACAGGAATATTTTACGGTTGAAAATGGGCGGCTGCTGACCTGCAAGCATCTTATGCCCTCGATGCTGACCCGTGATGTAAAAGTGATCAGGCAGGACTGCCTGTGTTACCTGATGGAGCGCATGAAACTGGATGAGGTCGAGTTCTAGAACTTTAACCAATACCACAACAGGGCGAGGTATTCATGCAATACCTGGCGGGCGTCTTTCAGGCTATCGCCGGTAGGCAGGTAATATCGCCAGTCTACATGATGGTCTGAGTACAGATCGGTGGGTGCGGGGGTTACCTCGAGACCCTGCTGTTTAAACAGGAACACTGATCTGTTCATATGCAAGCTGCTGGTGACCAGAAATATCCGTGACATATTTTGTTCGCGCAAAATCTTAGTTGAGTTTGCCGCATTTTCATAGGTGGTACGACTGGTACCCTCAACCATGACATTGGCTATGTTGAAATCACTGGTCAGGATATCTTTCATGGTTTGTGCTTCGCTGGTTTCATAGTAGCCAGCACCGCTTGCCAGTAGCGGCAAGCCGGTTTGTTTTTGCAGGAATGCGGCATAGCGTAATCTCATCAATGCATCATCAGCGAGTGAGCTTGTTTCATATTCGCCGGCATAAGGCACCATGCCACCACCCAGCACAACGATGGCATCCGCATTAGTGTGTTTCAGCTGTTCTGCCGATAGCGGCGGGTAGCGTTCAAGTAGCAGCGCCAGCCTGTGACTGGTGATCTGTAGGCTGAATGCGAGCAGAGTAACGGTGGATAATATGATCAGGGACAATGCGATCGTACGTCGTCTCCATAGCACCAGGGCCAATGCAAGCAGGATGATATTGATCGCCGGCGGATACAGCAGGATATCCAGTTGTCTGAGCGGCATCAGGACAGTTCGATTCAGATAATTTTTCTGGCCTGCAAATCCGCATGATACGAGGAACGTACCATCGGACCACTGGCCACATGATCGAAACCCATCTGTTCGCCGATAGTAGCCAGACGATCAAATTCCTCCGGGGTGACAAATCGTTTTACAGGCAGGTGGTTGAGGGTTGGTTGCAGATACTGACCAAGGGTAAGCATGTTACATCCATGGTTTCTCAGGTCCTGCATGACCTGCTCAACCTCGGTTATTTCCTCGCCGAGCCCCAGCATCAGACCTGATTTGGTTGGTACTTGCGGATGCATTTCACCGAAACGCCTGATCAGGTCCAGCGACCATTGATAGTCCGAGCCCGGCCGCACCTCCTTGTACAGGCGTGGTACAGATTCCAGGTTGTGATTAAATACATCTGGTGGGGCAGCGTGCATAATTTCCAGGGCCCGGTCCATGCGCCCGCGAAAATCCGGGGTCAGTATTTCTATCTGTATGCCTGGATTCAGTTCCCTGGTCACCCTGATGCAGTCAACGAAATGCTGTGCGCCGCCATCCCTGAGATCATCCCGGTCTACTGATGTGATGACTACGTAGCTCAGCTCCATGGCCTTGATGGTTTTGGCCATGTTCATTGGCTCGCCCGGGTCCAGCGGTTTTGGCTTGCCATGTGTCACATCACAGAATGGGCAGCGACGAGTGCAGATATCGCCCATGATCATGAAGGTCGCGGTACCATGCCCAAAGCATTCACCGAGATTCGGGCAGTTAGCTTCCTCGCAGACCGTGTGTAAATTGTTATCCCTGAGAATCTTTTTAAGTCGACTTACCTCAGGTGTACCGGGTGATTTGGCCCTTATCCAGGCTGGTTTGCGGCTGACTTTTGCTGATGGCTGGACTTTGATCGGGATGCGTGAAACCTTGTCCGCTGCGCGCTCGGTACGGGTTGGTTTACTGTTGTTGTCAGTCGGCATGGGGCAGGGGCTGGTGTTGGTAATCGAGTGTCGAAGTCAGATGATAATGTAATTTGGACTGCACTGACTCTATTGCATCGGTAATACCTAGTTTTCTCAGGCTGGTCACCTCTAATCCCTGGTAGCCGCATGGGTTAATCAGCTGGAAGGGGCCCAGGTCCATGTCGACATTGAGGCTCAGCCCATGATAGGTCGAATGTTTGCGAACACGCAGCCCTAGCGCGGCGACCTTGGCATCGTCGACATACACTCCGGGTGCCTTGCGATCACCCCTGGCCTCGATGCCGTATGATTGCAGCAGGTGGATGACCGATAGTTCCAGCATTTCAACAAGCCTGCGTACCCCCAGTTGCCGGCGATTGATATCAATCAGTACATAGCTGACAATTTGCCCCGGCCCATGGTAAGTCACCTGGCCGCCTCGATCGGTCTGTATGACTGGAATGTCGCCGGTTGCCAGCAGATGCTCCGGCTTGCCGGCCATGCCCTGGGTAAATACGGGCGGGTGCTGCAAATACCAGATTTCATCCGGTGTATCTGCCTTACGCATGGCAACGAAGTCCTTCATTGCCGACAGGCTCTCCTCATAGGGCGTCATACCCAGTAGCTTGCTGGTTAGCGGCAGTGGCATGGGGATATCGGCTAGAGAGCCATCAGTACTCGATCGGAATCTGTGAGGGCGTAATAGATCGCATCGAGTTGCAGCTTGCTGGTAGCGGTAACGGTAATCGTAACCGAGATGTACTTGCCCCCGTTACTGGAGCGCGTACGGATATCGTCCTCGCTGATTTCAGGAAAATGAGGGGTCACCAGGTTGAGCACATGGGCGACAAACTCGTCCTCATCCTTGCCCATTGCCTTGATGGGAAAGCGACAGGGAAATTCCAGTAGTGTGTCTTGATCTTTGGTCATTTGTTGCTGAGGTGCGCCAGGGGTTATGCTGCACGCATTGTACTAAGATGGGTGTCGATTCGAAACATGCAAGAGCAGGATAAGAAAACACTCAGGCAACTGATTGAAGGGGAACTGAAAAGCCTGGGTAGCCATATTGATCAACTGAATGAGCGCTGTAAGCCAATCTCTCCGGACAATGCGATCGGCCGCCTGAGCCGAATGGAAGCCATTGGTGAAAGGGGAGTTCAGCAGACAGCGCTGGCTGCAGCCCGGCAGCGTCAGCAGGAACTGAAAAGCGCACTTGCCCGGATTGATGAAGATGAGTATTACGGCATCTGTGAGCAATGCGATGAACCGATACCGCTGGCCCGGCTGATGTTAATGCCTGAATCGCGTTACTGTGTCCGGTGTCTGCAGAACCATGAGTAAGGAACTTTTCCCATTTTTGTTTCTCATAAGACAGACGGTTTGGAATACGGGGGAATTGTGAAAGCCTTTACAAGAATTATCATGTTGTCGATGCTGATGAACGGGTTTGCGAATGCGGCGGATGCGCCATGGGACTCGGCAGCAGTACTTGAGACCGAATATAAACCACAAAAGGTTGTCTACGATGTCTCTGTAAACCATGTGTCGGGCGTTACCAGCGTGCTCGATCGTGCCAGCTACCTGAGCACGATCACGGGAGCAGACCCTTTTGAATCATCTATCGTGCTGGTATTGCATGGAAATGAAATCAATTTTTTCGCCCACAAGAATTATCAGAAATACCGGGATCTGATGCATCGCGCACAAAGCCTGGTCGAAGGTGAGGTGCTGAAAATACGTATGTGTCAGATCGCGGCCAAAAGCCATGGGTTTGGACCGAAGGATATTCACGGCTTTGTCGAAATGATACCAATGGGAGATGCTGAAATCATTCGGTTGCAAACCGAGGAAGATCACGCCTACATGCGATGATCTTGAGCTGACTTATATGTACTGCTGTTGGTTCTGTCCGGGGTGGATATAAAAGCGTATCGATTGCCTCCCGATTGTTTGGCGGTATACATGGCTTGATCGGCCATAGAGATCAGATCCTGAATGCTGGTCGCGTCATCGGGGTATATTGCAATACCTATGCTGGCACCAATCACTGCGTCCCCCTCAATCGTGGTCAGCGGGTTACAGATCTCTTTGATGATTCGCTCGCAGATGGATTTTAGTTCGCCGCCGATGTTACATTCCGGAAGGACCACGATAAATTCATCCCCACCGAAACGCCCGACGGTATCGATTTCACGAACTGAATCTCT
Source organism: Gammaproteobacteria bacterium (assembly GCA_041572715.1). Classification (GTDB taxonomy): domain Bacteria; phylum Pseudomonadota; class Gammaproteobacteria; order JAJDYQ01; family JAJDYQ01; genus JAJDYQ01. The sequence goes on along the minus strand of JBFFRZ010000007.1, from coordinate 6,578 downwards.
TAATCGTCTGGCCATTTCGGCAAGCACGTTGTCTCCAGTATCGTGTCCATGCTGATCGTTGATCGCCTTGAATCCATCCAGGTCAATGAACATGAAAACGGTATGTTTTCCGGTACGTCTGGCAGCGGCCAGTAACTTCTCAGCTTCCTTTATCAATAATCTTCTGTTGGGCAACGTGGTGAGGCTGTCATACATCGCCATGGTAGCGAGTTGTTCCTCTACCTTTTTTCTCTGGTTTATTTCTTTTTCAAGTTCTGCGTTTTTTTTCGCAACTGCCGAAAGGGCATTTTTTGTTTCCTGGTGGGCAGTTTCAAGACTTTGCTGGTATGACATAATCTCCCGGCGCATCAAGTCGAATGTGCGGGTTAATTTGCCTACTTCATCGTTACCTGCCTCCGGCAGGGATATGTTGAAGTCCCCCCTGGCCATTCTTTCTGCCATCTCCTGCAATTTATTGATTGGTGATACAACGGACTTGTGTTGCCATGCCAGTAGCAACACTGATAGCAGGAAAGCCGTCAGGATCAGAAACAGTTCCAGTTGTAGTATTCGCTGGTTGGTCGACTCGTATTCATTTCGCCAGTTGAGGTATAAATCGATGTAACCCAGCCTGTCGCCGTTTAGTTTGAGCTCATGCCGATAGGGGATATGAAAGCTATGATCAATTTTATCCGAAGCTTCTTCATATAGCGGATAAATTCGCTTGTTGTCTTCATTGTACAGCCTTAATTGAGACCAGTTGTCCCTATGGAGTTTTTTTTGTATGTCGAGGGTTGCGAACAGCGCAGAATAATCCCTGGTCAGCAGGTTTCGGATCAGGCCGCTTTCCATTGCAGTCAACTCCTTACCAGCTTGTTGCACAAATATATCGCGTGCATGGTTGACCTGTAAGGGTGCCCAGTAATAATGCAGGATCGCTGCGAACACTATAAAAGCAAACAGGATAGGCAGGATAAGTTTTCCTCGAATACCCATTGGCAGATCACTGTACATAGAAACGCTCAAGACCGAGTGTTTCTAAAGGAAGATAATCCTCCATACTGGTTTCACCAATCTGCATTATGGGAACCCTGGCGAGTACCTTACGTCCCTCATCTGTTTTGCCCAATTTTAGCAAGGCGGTTTTTACAGCTTGTCTCACTTCCTCTGGTACCCCTGGATGTGCAGCAATAGGATGAGGCGAGAATTCTCTCGTCTTATGTATTATCTTGAGTGCAGATTTATATTCGGGACGCTGCTGGTCCAGTGTTTTTTGCACGCCTGCACCAGCTACAGCTTCACCCAGCAGGACGTTAAGATAGACTGAGTCATGGGTTTTGACATAGGTGGGAATAATTCTGGTATTGAACTTGTCAGCGATTTCCTGTCGCATAAGCAACGATGCGCCAAGCGCGTTTGGCGCGGGAAATGCGACAGTGCTGCCATTCAATTCTGATATTTGGCTGATACTACTGTCCTTTGTTACCACGAGAACGCCGTACAGTGTTGTGCCAGCATCCTTGACGAGCGGTATGTAGCCTTTTTTTCTGTTAGCCAGCATGATGTGATACGGGTTCATGTAGGCAAAGTCGAAATCCCCCTGCATGAATTCACTCTCGAAATCAGGGATGGTTGGAGATCCCTTGATTCTGAACCGGTAGCCTGTTTCGCTCTCCAGATAATTAATCACTGGCTGCCAGATATTTCTGAGTTTATTGGCCTCAAATTGGGGCACCACGCCAAATACATATGTTTTGTCTTGTTCTAAACTGTGTGCCTGGCCAGAAATCAAGATCATCGAATAGATAATGCACAGATGAAGAAACAACCATAATCTCATGGCTAATATGTCCTCCTGCCATGCGTCGGTGACGGTCTTAGGCTATTGAGTGGTCTATATTGTCGGCATGTGAATTTTAAATTCACTTGTTTATCGTTGTTATCCGTTTAACTGTAATCTCTTTTTGATGAATTGTGTACTATCAGTGCTGGAAATATAGCCGGTATGTACATAATTTCGGCTCAATAATTCGGCTATCGAAAAAGGCATATAAGGGTTTACCCTTAGCCTTACAGGGTATGCCTGATGCTGTAAGAGTGTAGCTAGGTTGATTTCCGGGTCAAGGTGAATGTCTTATTTTACTTCGAAACAGCACAATGTATTTTTCACGGGATTTTCATGTGCCTGGTCATTCATGCCGTGTATTAATTCGGCGGGCTATCATTCAAAAGACCGTCCCTTGTAGGCCCGGAGTTATCAGTCGCTGATGGCTATCAGGCGCACAGCATCCAGTTTGGTTTCAGTTCTGCCGAGGTTGTTGATTAGATTGTTCCGGGTCTCGCGCAAGTGTTGGATGTCCAGTTCGCTGATGTTGGGATTATAATGCCGCAAGGTTTCCAGGCGACGAATTTCAGTGGTGAATTCTTGCTCCACATGCGTGATGGCCTGCTGGCGAATTTTTTCAAGTCGGGCCCTGGTGCTGGCTTCACTATTACCGATTAACTTATTGATGTGATCTGCCTGCGCCTTGATCGCCTGGCTCGCAATCTGTTTTTCAACCTGCATCGCAATATCGGTAAGTAATTCATGCGGGTGCTGATCGGCAAGGTCAATGCCATCGCTATCAAGCAACAGCCTGATCACCGGTTCGGTGATGTATTTTTTTGTGGGCAGATGAGCAGGTGAGGGGCAATCCACACGGTAAAGTAATTCCAGTAGTGAAGTGCCCGCTGGCAGTCGGTCATAATGAATGACACTTAGGCTGCTGTTGCCGAATTCTCCGCTGGTGACCATATCAATAGCACTGGTTACCATTGGGTGGTCCCAGGTGAGAAACTGGGCGTCTTCATGCACCAGGGCGATGTCCCTGTCGAACGTGATGACGCTACCGTCAGTTGGCAGGTGCGGGAAATGCCCGCCAATCATGTGATCGCCGGGGCGTATGATTTCGCGTTGCTCCGAATGATGTTCGGAGTCGACGCCATACAGGTCAAAAACCTGCTCCATAAATGGCTGTAAATTGCCTTCATGATCCAAATCAATGATCTGTTGCATGATTTGGGTTGCCTCGTGATGGTGGAATGAGGAAAGTGACAGCAGACGCTCCCTGCCATGTTGTAGTTCACTGAGGAGCTGCCCAGCCATTTCCCGGTGTTCATCAATCAAGGTAGTGATGGCCCGCTGGTCGTGATCACGCAGAGCACTCATCAGCCGCTCCTGATGTTGCTCAAACAGGATGCCGATAACCGGGTCTGGTGAAGCAAATATACTGCCTACCTGTCGATACCATTCGAACAGGGATTGTTGGGCCGAGCCCTCGATATATGGGACATGGATATTGACCTGTTGGCGCTGCCCGATCCTGTCCAGTCTGCCAATGCGTTGTTCGAGCAGGTCGGGATTTAACGGTAAATCGAACAAAATCAGGTGGTGAGCAAACTGGAAGTTCCTGCCTTCGCTGCCTATTTCCGAACATAACAGGACTTCGGCGCCACCAGGTTCAGCGAACCAGGCTGCTGCCCGATCACGCTGGATGATACTGAGACCTTCATGGAAGGCTGCACAACGTATGCCCTCTCGCTTGAGAAGAAATGCTTCAAGTTCCAGGGCAGTCTCTGCGGCTGAGCAAATGAGCAGACATTTTTCGGGCCGAAGAGTGCGGACGATGTTGAGTAGCCAGTTGATTCTCGGGTCATCATCTATCAACTTATCGTAGACCGCGTTACTGAATTCTGGATACTGCGCATGCTGCAGGTCAAGCGGGTGTTCGATAAGCACTCTTTCGGGAAAGCCGGCAATGGATTTACGCGTGTTGCGGAACAACAGACGGCTGGTGCCGTGCAGGTCTACCAGCTGGCGGGCGATGTCCCTTGGGTTGGCGTCAATCTCCTGTCTTGTCACGTTTAGTCCATAGCTGCTGACAGAATCAACAAGGTCATCATCTGCGCCTTCCGCTTCGAGTATGCGCTCGGCCAGATCAGCAACCGGTTCGAATTCATTTTCCTCGTCAATGAACTTTTGCAGATCGTGGAAGCGCTCATGGTCCAGCAGGTGTAGCCGCGCATAATGACTCTCGCGTCCCAGTTGCTCCGGGGTCGCGGTGAGCAGCAGGACTGAAGCAATGTGCTGACTGAGCGTCTTGACAACCTGGTAGTCAGTCCCTTCGGCATCGGGCTGCCAGTGTAAATGATGTGCTTCATCGACAATCAGCATATCCCAGCCTGCGTCCAGCGCCTGTAGCAGACGTTTTTCCTGTGAAAATAAGTCCAGTGAGCACAGAATCAGCTGTGATTGCTGGAAGGGGTTTATTTCGGAATCGCTTTCCAGGTCCTGGCAGCGTTCCTCGTCATACACGGAAAATGAAAGCGTAAATCGTCTGAGTAACTCGACCAGCCACTGGTTGATTAAGGCCGGCGGGACAATAATCAGGGCGCGTTCACACTGTCCCTGAACTATACGTCGATGCAGAATCAGACATGCCTCGATGGTCTTGCCAAGGCCGACCTCATCAGCCAGTAATGCGCGGGCGCTTGCCTGTCTGGACACCTGATTGGCAATGTAAAGCTGATGCGGAACCAGAGACATGCGAGCTCCCTGCAAACCCCGAACCGGTGATTGCCAGATCATCCCCTCATAGATTCTGGCTTGCAGCCTCAGGGTAAACCACCTGGGATCATCAATCTGCCCGGCGAGCAGACTGCTGACCGGATCATGTATTGCCAGGTGATGGTCAATATCAACCTCAGCAACTGACCGGCTGGCTCCCTCGGTGTCTTTACCATGATAGGTCAGCACCCCGTGTTCATTCTCACTGACGCGCTCGACGGTAAGGGCCGTTCCATCATTTGTGCGGATCTTGTCGCCTGCTGAAAAACTCACCCGGGATAACGGCGCACTGTGGGTGGCATAAACGCGAGTTTCCATGGTGGCCCGATAAAGCACGGTCACCCTGCGGTGCTCTACTGCCAGTACGGTTCCAATACCGGATTCTATTTCGGTTTCGCTGAGCCAGCGCTGGCCCGGGTAAAAATCACTCATGTTTGATGCCGGCATGAAAACGCGCGATTCTACTGCAAACCTGTGCGGCTGTGGTTGGTAAAGTAGCCGTTTAATCCATACTTTCTGTCATGACATTTCTGACAGAAGGCAGCCATGACTGAAAAAGACGGCGATGCACCGGCGTTATTACCACCGTACCAGGAAATGCTGGACCTTATTGATGAGCCATTCGTCATCATCGACCGGAATTACCGGATCGTAGCCGCCAATCAGGAGTACTGTACACATTACGAGATGTCCTTGGACCAGATGGTGGGGCAGAATTGCCATAAAGTCTCGCATCACTCCGATGTGCCTTGTAGCCAGAATGGCAAGGCTTGTCCGCTGGAACAGGCTATTCACACCGGACAGGTGACCGAGGTGATGCACATCCATTATGACAAGGACGGGAAACAGGAACTGGTCGAGTTGAGGGCTAAACCTGTAAGGGACCGGGATGGGTAATTTGCCTATATCGGTGAATCCATCTTTCCGGTTGCCGAAAAGACAGAATGTAAAAACCTGCTCATAGGCCGATCACCAGCCTGCCTGAGGCTGGTGAGCCTGCTGCAGCGGGTCGCACAGACCCCCACTATCGTGTTACTGGAGGGTGAAAGTGGTGTGGGCAAGGAGAAGGTCGCACACTACCTGCATCATTATTCGAATCGTTCACATGCGCCTTTCGTGGTCGTCGATTGCGGCGCACTTGGGGAAAACTTGATTGAAAGCGAATTGTTCGGTCATCAGAAAGGTTCGTTTACCGGCGCCAACCGTCTCAAGCAGGGATTGTTTGAGGCAGCACAAGGCGGCTCTCTGTTCATCGATGAAATCGGTGATCTACCGCTTGTATTGCAGACCAAGTTATTAAGGGTTCTGGAAACGGGCAAGATCAGGCGGCTTGGGGGGACCCGTTACCATGAAGTGGATGTTCGCGTGATCGCGGCTACCCACCGTGATCTCAGGTCAATAGTCAGGCAGGGTTCTTTTCGTGAAGACCTGTATTATGGTCTGGCTGCATTCCCTGTCCGCGTGCCTACACTGCGTGAACGGAAGGATGATATCCCCTTGCTGACGGAGCATTTTCTTGAGCATATGCAAGATGGCGAAAATTCACTACCACTTTCACCGGTCGTGTTTGATGACCTGGAATCGCGTAACGAGGAAATGGAAACAATCCGGGAGACTGCTACAGGCGGGCACCTGTACCTGAAAAGGCGTGGTCGTGTCAGCCAGGGTGAGTTGCTTGAGACACTGAATGCTTGCAGCGGACATCGTGCAGAAGCGGCAAGGCGATTAGGTATCAGCGAACGGACCCTGTATCGCCGCTACGGCGTCCTGCCTCTCGCGGCATACGACTGCCAGGGATGGCGGGAGTGCAGATATTGCAGGAGCATTTATCTGCCTGTCCGTCCATGGACATCGCCGCTACGGCGTCCTGCCTCTCGCGGCATACTGTCCGTCCATGGACATAAAAAAAGGGTGATAACCAGGTTATCACCCTTGAAACTCCGGCTATTGCCGGAGATAGACCAACTTCAATCCAGGATTATTTATTAGTATT